>DASVUA010000220.1:0-2339 GCA_036387295.1 Thermoanaerobaculia bacterium
GACCGGCTGTGCGGCCGGCGCGACGCCCGGACGTGCAGGCGCGGCCACGCCGGGCTGCGGCGGACGCGCTCCCGGCTGTTGCGGCGCGGCGGCGGGGGGCGCGAGCTTCGCTGCTGCTGCCGCGGCTGCGGCCTGCTGCTCGGCGAGCACTTCGGGAGGCGTGATCGCACCGCGTTCCATGATGTACGTCCGCATCACCTGCGGACGTCCTTCGTACTGAAAATCGAGTGCGGGAAGCGGCACGGGCGCCGCGTCATCCGGTTTGTTCGTGACGTCGGTCAGTTCGCTGAGCGGCACCGCCGGGTTGTCCGTGACCGCCGTCGCGTTGCGCATGGTCGCGAACTGATGGAGGCCGGCGATCAGGAGGAAGACGACGAAGGCGGCAACGCCGATCACCGCTCCCTGACGCTGACGCGCGTACTCCATGACGCTGGCCGAGGTCGTGACCTCGCGCGGCTTGAAGACTTCCTGCATCAGTGCTTCGGTGTCCATTCTCTCGCCGGTCTGCGGATTGGCGCCGCAGTACGGACAGAGCTTGGCCCATGCATCGATGGTCCGGTTGCACGAAGCGCAATTGCTGCGGTCAGTCATCACTCGAACGATATATCAACGCTGTACGGAGCAGCGACGGGCTGGCCGTTGACGGTGGCGGGCTTGAAGCGCCATCTCTGCACGGCAGAGACGAGCTGGCCGGTGTTGCGCTCGAGCGCACGCTCGACCGACACGCTCTGCACGCGTCCATCCGCGCCGACGACGAGCGCCAGGCGAGCCGTTCCTCTCGCGAGAATGCGCGGAAGCGGCTGCGATTGCGGAATCGGACGAGTCGTCGCCACGCGAGGCGGCGCCTGCGGAGCCGGAGCTTGCGCGGCGGGCGGCTGTGCGGCTGGCGGCTGCGCGGGGGTGGAGCCGGGGATCGGTGGACGCGAGCGCTGCTGCGCGGTCTGGACCGGTGGCGTGCGCCGCTGCGGCGCCGCCGGTGCCTGCGCGTATGCGGGACCGGTGAGCGAGCGCGGATCGACGAGTGCCGCCATCCGCTCCTTTTCTGCACGCGCCCGTTTCGCGATCTCGGCGTATTCGGTCGAGGAGACGGCCGTCGCGTCGGTGCGCTGGTAATCGTTCGGCGGGGCGCCGCCTGGCTGCACTGCGATCGGCGCGCTCGTGACTGCCTGCTCGATTCCGCCTGCTTCGTTCGTCGGGACGAGCGGCGTATCGGCGCGCCGCACCGGACCGGCCGCTTTCTGCGCCGCGTCCTGCTGCTGCTGCTCTTCCACGGTCGGCGGCGCCTGGTCGGGCGCGCCGTCCTGGTTGATGACCATTCCGACGCCGAATGCGGCAATCAGCACGAGGATGCCGATGCCGCCGTACAGCGCTTTCTTCTTGAGGTTGAATTCGGAGGGAGGGGTGTAATTCGCGACAGCTGGCGACTGTGCGGGCTGTCCGGCCGGCACAGGCTGCGACTGATCCCAATTACAGAACGGACAGATCTTTGCCCATGCATCGATCGCGCGCTCGCAGCGCATACATGGCTTTCTTTCGCTCATTGGAACTGCTTTTCTGCAACGGACATACCGTTCCACCACGCCACGCCTCGTTCGGTGAGCGCGTACGCACCGGGCGCAACGCCCCTGGCGAGCGCGACGCTCGATTTGCGCGTGAAGTGGTAGAGCGTGCCGGACGACGAGTCGTACGCGATCCAATGCCTGCCGCGCGTCTCGACGCGATCGACGCCGGTCGGGAACTGCGACGCGCCGCCGCCGAACAATCCGAGCCCCAGCACGCCGCGCAGAAACCCCCGCGCCACCGCCTCCGTCATCGATTGGGTACTCTCGGTGAGCCACACCCGTTTCGCCGAAGGATCGGCCACCGCCAGAATCCGCGCCGTGATCGCGGTGCCTCCGCCGGCGAACGCGACGTCGACCGGCACGGCGCCGACGGTGAGCTCGCCCGTCGCTTTCATCGACGCCAGATCGACGGTGCGGATCCGCGCGTCGCGCGGATAGACGAGAAACCCGATCGTGCCGCTGATCTCAAAGTCCGACGCGTGCGGTGCGAGCGCAACACGCCGCGTGACGCGGTCGCCGTCGATCTCTTCGATCACTCCGGCGGCGCGCGAGTAGACGTAGAGGCGGCCGTTCATCACACGAAGGAATGACGGGTCGGCGGCGAGCGGGATGCGCGTACTGCCGCGCTGCAGCACCCTCGCGTCGCGCGCCAGGATGTACAGCTCGCGTCCGATGAACGCGGCGGCGATGGGGGTTTCGGCGGTGTCGATGCGCGTGGTGCGGCCGCTCGCGAGGTCGGCGACGACGGCTTCGTTGTTCAGCGCATCGAGCACGGCC
>DASVUA010000221.1:0-4236 GCA_036387295.1 Thermoanaerobaculia bacterium
GACTTCGCTCGGGATGACACTGGGGTGATGCGCTCCATCCAGTATCTGTTCGTCGCGCCGACCATCCCCGCGTTGATCTTCGTCCCTGGTGTGATCGTTCGTGCGGGGCCGACGAGGACCCTGTCGCCTTCGTTCAATCCCGAGAGGATTTCGACCACTCCTTCGCCTTCGTTGCGCACTCCGAGTTGCACGACGACGCGTTCTGCGACTCCGTTGCGGACGCGCGTGACGGCGGGGTCGCCGCTGGTTTCGTCGAGGGCGGCGATGGGGACGACGAGGCCCATTCGCGCGACCGTCGTGACGGTTCCCTCGGCAAACAATCCGCCGACGAGGCGGCGCCCTTCGTTCGCGATGTTGACGTAGACGCGCACCTGGCCGGTGGTCGGATCGACAGTCGGTGCGATGCGGGTAACGGTGCCGCGAAACCGTTCGCCGGCGTAGCCGCGCACTTCGACGTCGACGGCGGCGCCGGGCTGCAGTGAGCCGACCGCATCGCTGGTGACGCTTGCTTCGAGCTGCAGCGTGCCGAGGTCGACAATCGTGAAGAGAGGCGATCCGGGAGCGACGACGTCGCCCGCGCTCACATTCTTCTGGCTCACGATTCCGGTCATCCCCGCGACGACGCGCTGATTGCCGACCCGCTCGCGCGCCTGCGTCGACTGCGTTTGCGCCTGCGCGAGCTGCGCCTGCGCCTGCGCGAGCTGCGCGCGTGCGACGTCGATGTCGCGCCGCGGAACCGCGCCCGCGGCAGCGAGCGAAGAGGCGCGCTCCAGATCGCGCCGCGCAACCGCCACGGCCGTTTGCGCCGACTGCACGGACGTCTGCGCGTTGCGCGCGGCCTCCGACGCCGTCTCGTCGGTGATCACCGCCAGCACGCTGCCGCGCGCGACACTCTGCCCTTCTGCCACATTCACCGCGGCGACGGTTCCCCCCACTTCCGCGATGATCGTGGCGCTTTCGCGCGGCTGCAGCGTGCCGGAAAGACGCGGCCCCGAAGCGACGCGCGTCGTGCGGGCGACGGCCATGCTCGCCGGCTCCACGTTCACCGGCGGCTTGGCCGGCGCAGGCGGCGGCTCGCGTTTGCAAGCGAGCGACAGAAGGAGGAGAAAAAGAAAAACGCGTTTCATTACGGACGTCCCTGCGGACCGGCGGAGAAAAGCGATCCCTGCGGAGCTGCACCCATCGCTGCGCTCGGATCGCCGCTGCCTGCCGACGCACCGAAGCCCGCCGCACCAGCGCCGCCCGATCCGCCGAAACCGCCGGCGCCCGACATGCCGCCGATCGGCAGCGCCGGCAGCAATTCGACGCGCATTTGTGCGATCCAGAGATCGCGCGCTGCCTGCGCGCGATTGACGCGTGCCTGTTCGAGCAGGAGGCGCGCGTTCTCGACTTCGAGTTGGATCGAGACGCCCTCGCGGTAGCGCAGCCGCGCGATGGAGTACCCCCGCTCGGCCTGTTCGACCGTGCCCGTCGTGGCGTCGAGCGTCGCTCCGGCCGCGCGAAGCTCGGCCAGAGCGCTGGCGATATCGAGCCGCGCCGCTTCGACGATCTGCTCGAACTGCGCTTCCGCCTCGGAGACATCCGCGCGCGCCGCATCGATGTCCGCCGTGATGCGGCCGCCGGCGTAGATCGGAATCTGCAGCGCAGCGCCGACCGTCCAGTTGTCGCGGAACGCGCCGAGGCTCGGGAGGAAGTTCTCGCTGTACGCGACGAGGCCGTAATTCGACACCGCGGTGATGGTCGGCATGCGCTGCGCGCGCGCCGCGGTCAGCTGATGTCCGGTCGCGCTCACCCGCTCCGCCGCCTGCTGCACCGCGATGCGGCGCATGACGTCGACGTCCGCCGGCACGTCGCGCGACGCGGCCGCGGTGACCGACGTGGTGAGCACGAGGGGCTCGTCCGGCGGCAGATCGAGCAGCGTCCGCAAACGGTCGAGCGCAAGGTCGCGCTGCGATTGGCGGCGGATGAGCAGCGGACGCTGGTTGTCGCGCGCGACGCGCGCCTGCAGCACGTCGAATTCCGCCTGCGCTCCCGCTTCGGCACGAACCTCGGTCAGCCGCAACGTTTCTTCGCTGTTCGCGAGACTCGCCTCCGAAATCCGCACGAGCTCCGCCGCCAGCTGCGCGTCAAAGTACGCCTGCGTCACTTCGAGCCGCACCTGCGCGTCGGTCGACGTCACGTTCGTCCGCGCAACTTCGCGCACGGCCTCGGACGCACGGACCAGCGCCGGCACGCGCCCTCCCGTGTAGAGCGGCCAGTTGAATGTCACGCCACCGGTCCAGGTGTTCGGCGCGCCGAACCCGAGCTGCGAGAAATCGAGTCCGCCGAATCCGCTCGACGGCGGACACGCCAGCCGCTGCTCGAGCAGCCGCACGCGCTCTTCGAGCGGCAGCGCGGGATCGGGATTGAACGGCCCGACGCAGTGCGGCGGCGGTGCAGGCTGCTCCGGCTCGTCTCCCGTGATGCCCTGGAACTGATTCGCGAGCGAGCGCTGATACGCGGCGGATGCGCCGATCTGCGGCAGATGCTGCGATTCGGTTCGCCGCACGTTCGCGTCGGCGCGGCGGACGCCGGCGCGCGCAATCTCGAGCTGCTCGCTCGTCCCGCTAGCGAGCGCGAGCGCGTCGGTGAGGGAAAGCCGACGCTGCGCGCTGACATCCACAGCGAGCGTTCCGGCGAGGAGGGCGACTGCGATTCGTAAAGGCAACAACGCGCTTCGTCGCGAGGCAAGAAGTGAGCCGCGTCGGCCGGCGGTTGCCTCGCACCCAGCCGCTTCGGGCGCAGCAGAACTGCGGAATTATGTGCGGCGCCCTGATGCCAGAAAAATCCTGCGGGGAAGTACGAGCCCGTACAGACACGAATCCGGCGCAGGTGCAAAATACCGCTTATCCTATGGTCCCCCACAAAAAGGTCTTGGTCGTGGAGGATGACGTATCCATCCGCATCCTCCTCGGAACGCTGCTCTCCCACGACGGATACGCGTGCGAATTTTCTGCAGATGGCGATGATGCGGTGCGCCGTCTGCGCGATTCGGAATATGACGCGATCCTGCTCGATCTGATGCTGCCTGGGCAGCTCGGATTCGACGTGATCGACTTCCTCGCCAGCGAGCGTCCGGCCATGGCGCCGCGGGTCATCGTCCTCACGGCCGCGTCGCAGGCCATGCTGCAGAACTTCGACTCCACCGGCATTCACGTGGTGATGCGCAAACCGTTCGACATCAACCAGCTCCGCGACCACGTCCGCGACTGCACGTCGAGCGATTGAAGCGCTCCTGCTAACGCGCGAGTTGTTGCAGGACGTTTCGCGTCGCGGCCGGAATCAGCGTCACGTCGTCGGCTGGCCCGCGCGTGAAGATCACCAGCACATACTTGCGTCCGTCGGGAAGTTCGACGTAAGCCGCGTCGTGCCGCACTTCGCTCGTCCATCCCGCTTTCGACCAGAGTTTCGCCGACGGCGGCAGCGCCTCGCCGATGAACTCTTTCACCTGATTTTCCTCCTCGCGCGGCGGTGCGAGCGGACGCGCGAGCAACGCCATCATCGCGTCGGCACCCCGCGCGCGGCGGCGCACGATCGAGAGCATGAGCGACGCCGTGGCGTTGGCGGTGAGCTTGTTGCGATTGACGCGATTCTCGCCGAGGACCTGCAGATCGACGCCGTACGGCCCGAATGACCACGGCTTCATCATCGCGCTCACGTTCGTGTAGCCCAGACGCTCGAACCGGCGATTGATATCGCGGCGGCGCTCGATGTAGCGGCGCAACGCGCGGCCACTCAGCGGCGGTCCGGGAACGGTGTTCGCCAGGATGTCGACCAGATACGCGGTGGCGTCGTTGTCGGAAACGACGATCATCTCGCGCAAGGCACGGTCGACGTCGCCGACCTTCTCCTTGTGCGTCGCATAAACGTCGGCCATGAAGAACAGCTTGATCACCGACGCGGGATACATCGGCGTCTCGCCGTGGTAGTCGGCGCGCGTGAGCGTCTCGACGTCGACCAGCGCGATCGCGAGATCGTCGGGCTTCAGCTTCGGATAGGCCTGCAGCGTCGCCGCCGCCGCCGCGCCGAGCTTCGTCTCGAGCGCGGAATCGCGGCGCAACGCGGTGAACTCGCGGTAATTCGCACCGGCATTCGTGGCGAGCAGCAGAAGTATAAAAACGAAGCGCATGCGCGGCATTCTACCGAGCGCGGTCCCCGTGGAGCGGCGGGCTCTCAGCCCGGCGACGCTGATCAACA
>DASVUA010000222.1:0-6201 GCA_036387295.1 Thermoanaerobaculia bacterium
AGTAAAAGCGGCGACTGGCGTCGCCGCACTCCAGACAGGAGATCAGTACTTGACCGAGCAGCCGTACGGCTGGCTCGTCGGCACGCTGACCGGCTTGCCGGCCATCGCTTCCTGAAGCGCGAGGTCGACGTGTGGCCGCGCACCTTTGAGATCGGACGCGCGGGAGGTCGGCTTGTCGTCGATTCCTCCCATGTACAGAAGCGTTCCCTCCGGATTGATGACGAACATGTGAGGCGTCGTACGCGCGTCGTACATGCGGCCGACCGTCCCCGACTCGTCGACCAGGACTGCATGCGGCGCAGCACCCTTTTCCTTGGTCAGGGCGTTCGCCTTGTCATTCGGAAAATGTCCCTGATTGCCCGGCGCGGACGAAACGACCGAAAGCCAGACCACCCCTTTGGCCGCGTACTTTTTCTGCAGCGCCTGCATCACGTTGTTGTCGTAATGCTTCCGGACATACGGGCAGCCGTGATTCAGCCACTCGAGCACCACCCACTTCCCGCGGTATTGGCTCAGCGAGTGAGTTTTCCCGTATGTGTCGACTGCCTTGAACTCCGGCGCTGCTTTTCCGACTGCAAGGGCCGCGGACGGCGACGGCCGCTCGGCGGCGTCGGCGACGCACCCGGTCGACACGAGCAGCGCGAGCGTGAGCAACGATGTGACGGTCAGCATTCGTTTCATTCGATTTCTCCTGATGTTCAACGCGGCCGAAAGCCGCATTCACTGATACGAGCGTTCACTTCGCGTTCGATAATGCATCCACGAGAATTCCGGGACTCAAAATCTCCGGCAACAAGCGAGGCTGCGCGGCGGGATCGGCTTCATAAAGGACGTACAGAGGAACGCCGGAGCGGCCGAATCCGGCCAGAGCGCGGGTGATCGCCGGATCTTTGCTCGTCCAGTCGGCTTTCAGCATCGCGATGTTCCGCGTTTTCACGAGCTGCTGCACCTCAGCCGAGCTGAAGGCGATCCGTTCGTTGACTTTGCACGTGAGGCACCACGCGGCTGTGAAGTCGATGAAGACTGGACGTCCCGCGGCCCGCTCGGCGGCAACTCTCTCTTCCGAGTAAATCTCCCACGCGATCCCCTTGTCCGATTGCGAGCCATTGGACGACGGGGCCGCGGTTGCGGACGGTGCGCTGGTCGCGGCGAGCACGAGCCCGCCGATCATGAACCCGGCGCCGGCCGTGCGCGCCAGCCATTTCGTTCGCTCCGCGGCGGTCAACGTCACCCACTGCCCCCAGATCCAGAGCCCCAGTGCCAGCAGCGTCAGTCCGAGGAGCAGACGCAGCACGCCGTCGATCCCGGTCTGATGGCCAAACACCCAGGCCAGCCAGGCGACGGTGGCGAAGAGCGGGAACGCGGTCAACTGCCGGAACCGCACCATCCAGAGGCCCGGCCTCGGCAGGAAGCGAAGCAGCGCCGGCCAGGCGGAAAGCGCGACGTACGGAGCCGCCATGCCGGCGCCGAGCGCGGTGAAGATCAGCATCGAAGTGCCGGCGCTCTGCGTCATCGCATATCCGAGCGCCGCCCCCATGAACGGCGCGGTGCAGGGAGTCGCGACGACCGTCGCCAGAACGCCATTCATGAAGCTCGCGCGGTGACCGCTGCTGCCGGCTGCCGCTCCGCCGAGGCGTGTGAGCGACGTGCCGATCTCGACGACGCCCGCGAGACTGAGCCCGAGACCGAAGAGGAGGAACGCCATCGCCGCCACGAATCCGGGCGATTGCAGCTGGAAGCCCCAGCCGATCTCTTCGCCCGCTGCCCGCAACGCGAGCAGCAGCGCGGCGAGCGCCCAGCACGAAACCAGCACACCCGCCGCGAACGTGAGGCCGTGCGCGCGCACGCGGCGCGGATCATCGCCGGCCGCCTGCACGAAACTGAGGATCTTGAGCGAGACGACCGGAAACACGCACGGCATGAGATTGAGAATCACGCCGCCTGCGAACGCGAGTGCGAGCGCGACCAGCAGCGTGGGAGGCACCGCTGCTGCGGTGGCTGCCGGAGCGGTCGCCGCCGCACCGGGAGCCACGGGAGCGGAGAACGGCACGTCGAGCTCGAACGCGGCAGGTCCGCCTCCAGCTGCGCCATTCGCGGCGAGCAGAATCCCGTTGATCCTCGCCGCTCTGCCGGTGAGATAAGGCGAGCGTTTTAGCCTCATCGTCACCACGTCACCACTGACGCTCGTCGCCTGCGGCGCGCTGTACTCGATCAGCGGACCGCTCCCGGCGAAAAACTGCACGTTCCCGTCAAGAGCGACACCCTGCGGCGGATCGATGCGCAGCACGAACTGCTCGCCTTCTTCCGTCGCGGCGATCTTCCAATCGTCGGTTCCGCGCGGAAGCTTCGCTCGCGTGCTCGCGAATGCAGACGCATTCGGCCCCGACGGAGCGACGGGACTCTCACCGATCGGCACATCGAGCGCGAGCGTGACCTCCTCCGGGATGCAGACCTTCTCGCACACCATCAAGTACGCGTTTGCCGTCACGCGCGCCGTCGTCCTCGGCTTCGCGTCGCTCGCCGCCTTGAACGGCACGAGCAGCATCACCTCACCCTCGTAACCGTACGTGGTGAGCGGCGCGAGGCTGATCTTCTCCGGATACGGCCACTGGATCTCGCCCGCGGTGAACCCGGCTGGAAGCGTCCAGCTCACGTCCGTCGGCTCTCCCGAATCGCCGGGATGCTTCCAGTAGGTGTGCCACCCTTCCTTCATCTGCAATCGCACCGCGACGTCGAACGACTCGCCGGGCGCCACAGACGCCTTCTCGAGCAGCAACTCCGCCTTCACATGCGGCGTCGAGACCGCCTGCCCATGAATGCTGAACGTGACGAATGACGCCAGAAGGAGGACCGCCGCGGCCGCAAGCTCCCACGCTCTCAGAGCGAGTTGCAGGTCGCGAAGTCGTGGGGGCGTCGTCACGTGCACCGTTATACGGGAGAACGGCGAGCAAAGTTCCCGGCAGAGGAACGTCGCGGACGACCATGCGTCCTCGAGCGAGCCGCCCGATTTAACAACAACCCTCGCACCACGAAACGCTCTTCGATGTGGAGTGCGGCGACGCCAGTCGCCGCTCTGACTCGCGGAGGCGCCAGCCTCCGCACGTGCTCCTGGATCGTTCGCTCACAACGGTTCGAGAGCCAACCGTCGCGCTACCGCCGCAGAATCACTCCTCCAACGGTTCCACGAGCCCGCCGGGCGAGTACCGCCGCATCGATTCGTACCGCGGAGTCACCGATACCACGCTGCACGTCGAGCCGACGATCAAATACTCGGTCTGGAAATCCTCGTAGCTTCGTGCCTTCCACATGGTGCCGGCCGGATCGACGACGATGGACCGCCCGGTCTGACCGCGGAAGATCCGCGAGCCGTCCGTCCCGTCGAATGTCTCGAACGTCCACGGCCGCTCATCGGAGCGGCTTTTCATGAACGCCTCGATCTCCCCGAGCAGGCGGGCGAAGAGCGCCGCACGATCAGATGCGTCTGCATCCAATGCAGTCGCGATTGCACGGCGCAGAAGAGCATCGGCTGGCGAGGTCGAAACGCACGAGGAGAGGGTCCCTTCGGCGCTTTCCTGATCCGCCTCATTGACGGATGAAGTCATCCACAAATCCTAGCATCGCAAGCATTTTTGCAGACGTCAGGGTAGTACCTGGAGCTACTGCAGGCTGCAATGCGAGAAGGCGCGGACGGTCATGACGACCACAATCGCCGGATCGAGACCGGCTCAATGAAGTCGACGCGGTAAACATCCGGGTTGGACAATGCACGCCACTCCGAAAAGCCGATCGAATCATCGAAATACTTCAACAGTAACGCCATCAAATTGCCGTGCGTCACCAGCACAGTGCGTCGAGCAGCATGCCGCTGCAGCTCCGAGGTCACCGCAACGATCCTTTGCATCGCCTCGCGGCTCGATTCGCCACCTTCGAAGGAAAGGTCCGCATCGTCAAAGGAAGCACGGAGCCGTTCTTGCCAGTCGGCGCTCGGCGCGGAGGACAACACACGTTCGACGAGCCTCGAATCGAGTTCAATTGCGAGACCGAGCCGCTGAGCCAACGGCGCAATGGATTGCGTCGCCCTCACATACGGACTGGAGAGAATGCGCTCGATCTTCTCGTTTGCCAGGAAGTCCGCCAGACTGGCCGATTGAGCAACACCTTCCGCCGTCAGCGGAGCGTCCGCCTCTTGCCCTTCAGCCTTGCAGTGTCGAACGACGTACAGTGTTCGCATCGCTGAAAGTGTGACATACCGCCTGGAATCGCAGCGTCAGCGCGTGAGCATCTCGAAGGCCGCACGGTAGCGGCGGCTGCCCGGGACCTTCGTGCCGTCGCGCAGCACGACGACAAAGTCGCCGTTGAACATCGGCTGCAGCTCGCGGACGCGACCGGCGTTGACGATCGATGAACGTGAGACGCGGACGAAGCGCGCCGGATCGAGCCGCGCCTCGAGACCGGCCATCGTCTCGCGCACGAGATGGTGGCGCGCTCCGCAATGCACCTCGACGTAGTTGCCTGCCGTTTCGAGTCGATCGATCTCGTCGACGTCGACGAGAATCACCCGTCCATCGCCCTTGATGGCAAGCCGCTTCGCGTAGTCGTGCGCCGCGCGTCCAAGCTCTCCGAGGGCGGCCGCGATCCGCCTGTTGAGCTGACTGTCGAGCTGCCTGTCGAGCTGCGCCGGCGCGTGCGCCAACCGCCGCCGTGCGCGCTCGACCGCGGTGCGGAAGCGATGCCGGTCGATCGGCTTGAGCACGTAGTCGACCGCATGCACGTCGAACGCGCGCAATGCATGCTCGTCGTACGCGGTGACGAAGATGACGGCGGGCATGCGCGCAACCCCAATCGCTTCCACGACGTCGAAGCCGCCAACCTCGGGCATCTGGATGTCGAGAAAGACGAGATCGGGCGCAAGCTCCGCGATCGCGTCGATTGCCGCGGCTCCATCACCCGCTTCGCCAATCACCTCGACGTCAGTCTCGCCCTGCAGCTGCTGACGGATGCCGCGCCGCGCGATCGGTTCGTCATCGACGATGAGCACGCGAATCACGCCGGGATCTCCACGGAGACGATCGTTCCGCCGGCGTCGTGACTGTCGAGAGTGAACGTGTGACGCGCACCGTACTGCTGCTGCAATCGTGCGCGTGTGTTCGACAAGCCGATGCCGTCGCGCGCATCGGCCGCAAGCCCCGGCCCGTCGTCGCGGACGGTCAGCTGCAGCCGTCCATTTCGTCGCGCGGCAGCGACGTCGATCCGTCCCGCGGCAATGCGCCGCGCGATGCCGTGGCGGACCGCATTCTCGACGAGCGGCTGCAGGATGAGCGGAGGGACGAGAGCATCCAGCGCCTCACCCGCGGCGTCGATCCGATAGGAAAAGCGGTTGGAGAAGCGGACGCGCTCGATCTCCAGATATGCCTCGACGACCTCCAGCTCCTCGCGCAGCGGAACTTCGTGCTTCGCGGAGCTGTCGAGCGTTTTCCTCAGTAATCCACTGAGTCTCACGAGCACGTCGTCGGCGGCGTCCGCGTCCTCGCGCATCAACACCGATACCGTGTTGAGCGCATTGAACAAAAAGTGCGGCTGCAATTGCGCCTTGAGCGCGAGCAGTCGCGCTTCGGCGAACTGCGCTTCGAGACGCGAGAGCCGTGTGGTCTCGGCCACGATGACGAGCAGCCAGTAGGCGGGAAGGTCGAGCAGGAACACCGATCCGACGAGTTGGACGAAGGTGGCGCTCCATGAGCCGGCGGCGCTCCTCGCCCCGACCAGCGGAGCGAGGAGCGCGAAGATCCCGAGGTTGAGCAGCACGGCGACGACACTGCCGGCGACATGCACGAGCACACTGCGCAGCGCTCGTGCCCTGCCGAACGGGTAGCGCGCGGTGAGACGCAGAATCGGCGGCGTGAGGAGCGCCCAGATCCAGGCCCACGAGAGCCAGATCGCGAGCGGCCGCGCCCAGCCGATCGGCTCGCCGCGCATGGCGGACGAGACGTGCGCCTGAGACGCGAGCAGCACGCCGCAGAGCGTCCAGCCTGCAGCGATGATCAACGCGCGTCGCACGATGTTCAGCGTAAAGCAGAATGCTCTCACTTCACTAACCGACCAGGGAACGACCGGAGGCCTCCGGCGGCCGGGGCCATCAGCCCCGGACCCCGTTAGTTGGCCTAGCCTCCGCGACACAGCGTCGTATCTCGCGGCAGAGTGTCG
>DASVUA010000223.1:0-4157 GCA_036387295.1 Thermoanaerobaculia bacterium
GGCGCACGTTCGTTTAGTGGAGCGGCGGGCTTCAGCCCGCCGATTGATGCTCGGCGGGCTAAAGCCCGCCGCTCCACTGAGGACGGCTGGCTGTTCAGCCGGGCGCGTGCCGGCGGTGATGCGAGCGAAAGCGGTGACTGCGGTCACCGCACTCCAAACTGGATTGCGAGGACGAGGACGCCGGCGAGCATTGCGAAGAGGAATGATGGGGCGGCCCATTCGCGGGGGTCGGCGTAGCGGGCGTTGGCGACGGCCATGAGGGCGACGACGGCGACGACCATGGACGCGGCGTCCCAGGCGATGCGCATCGGCAGGACGAGGAGCATCGCTGCGCCGGCGCCGACGGCGAATGCGCTGCGTGCGCGGCCGCCGGTCCAGGCGACGAAGGCGAATACGGCGGCGCATGCGGCGAGGTACGGCGCGTAGAAGACGTCGTAGAGACCGGTCATGTTCGCGGCGAGCAGAAAGATGAACGGCACGATCAGCGCGCGCGTGACCGCCCGCACTTTGAGCCGTCGCCGCTCGCCGCGGCGGAGGACGAAGATGCGCACCAGCGCCAGCCCTGCGAGGCCGATGAAAGCGGGAATCACCCAGCGATAGCGCGGGCCGAGGGACCAGGCGGCGAAGATGAAGAGCGTCACGGCGAGCGCGCCGCCGGCGTTGAACCATTCGATGCGCCACGCGAGCAGCAGCACGAGCGCGACGATGCAGACGAAGGCCACGTTCTGCAGCGCGATGTGTGCGAGCGGTTTGGTCGTGATCTTCTGCAGCACGAACACGACGGCCAGCGGCACGAAGAGGTTGTCCGTCCCTTCGAGCGAGACCGCCTCGAAGAGCGTCACGAGCATCGCCACCAGCAGCGCCGACAGCGCGCAGACGTCGCGCGGCAGCGCCGTGAGTGCGGCCAGCGGCAGGAAAATCGCGGCGAAGGCGACGACGAGAAACACGAGCGAGCCTTCGATGCTCTTGAATTCGTCCTCGACTTCGTAGCGCATCACGCCGTAGCGGCTGCCGATCAGCGCCGCAAAGGCGTCGGCCAGCGCGAGTACGAGCACGCCGGCGAGATAGAACGCGCGCTGATCGGCCGCGATCACGAACACGAGCCAGATCGCGAGCGGGTAGTACTCGCTCCCGCGGCTCTTCCGCTCCACGCCGTGCACCGATTTCAGGAGCTTCGTTTTCTGCCCGATCACGAACAACGCGGAGAGCGACGCGGTGAGAACGAACACGACCAGCGGCGACTCGATGAGCCAGGGGAGAAAGAGCCCGATGATCCCGCCGCCCAGGTGCACGAGCTTGCGCGTCCACTCGGGCTTCGGTTGTCCGAGGCGCGACCAGAGCTCGGCGGTCGCGAGGAGCAGGCTGAACGAGGCGAGGATGACGATCACGCCATTCAAATCAGAGTACCTGCTCGAGCACGAACGCGCTGTAGAAGAACGCCTGATCCTTTGCGAACAGCGCATTCGCCTCCTCGCGCAGCTCGCGCACGCGCGAAGCGAATTGCGGCGGCACACGCCGCGGCACGAGGAGGTTCCAGTAGGCGAGGCGCGCGCCCCGATTCGACGCGGCGAGCAGCCGCTCGTACATCGCGCCGTGCGTGGCGGGATCGACGTATTCGAAGATGTCGGACAGATAGAAGCCATCGAAGCGTCCCTGCGCGGATTCATCGATCGATCCGCGCACGAGCGTCAACGCGTCGAGATTCGCACGCAGCGCATCGAGATCGCGCAGGTAACGCGGCAGCACATCGCGATAGTTGCCGGTGAAGATGTGGACGAAGTAGGGATTCGCGTGCGGTGCGAGCTCGGTCATCGCATATTCGGCCCGCTTGAAAATCCGTTCTGCCACCGACCCTTCCACATACCGGAAGAACTCCGGATCGCGTCCCGTGCGTCCCATGACGAAGCGGCTGAAGAAGAGGCGGAACATCGCCCGCCAGCGCCACGTGTTCCACTCCGCGTCATAGAAGCGCCGCCGGTCGTCATCCGTCTTAGCGGCGAGGAGCTTCTCCACATCGGCGCGCGTATGGACGAGCGGCAGGAAGTACGTGCGGAACAGGCGAAAGTAGTTTTCGAACTTGCCGGCATGAGTGACGCCGTTCGCAATCGCATCGCGACGTGCGTTCCACCAGGCGCGCGTTTCGTCCGCCAACGACAGGGAGTCGTAAATGCGCAGGCGCTCGGTCGATTCACGAATGCCGAGAAACGCCAGCACGTCGCCGTCCGACAGCTCGCGAATCACGGCCCGTTTCAACTCGACGAGCGCGAGCTGCGCCGCACTGAGATCGACCGCCACGACTTCCGCTCCCGCGGCGAGCAACGCAAACGCGTTGTCGCCCGCGGATGCGATGGCGAGCATTCGTTTGCCGCGCGCGGGCTGCAATGCCTCACAAAGGAGATCGGCGTCTTCCCACGAGTTCGCGTACCGAACGATGTCGAACGCCGCCCGCTCTTCGATGCGGCTCATGACGCGGCTCGGAGCGCGCGTGTTGCGCGGCGTGCAGCGGGAGAACCGGCGAGGGGCCTTCGGCGGGCGGGCTCGGCCCGCAGCGCTGGTTGCCCAAGGCTGAACGCGCCCGTGTTGCGCGAAGCGCGGTCCGGGCGAAAACAAACGCCGCGGGCCGAGCCCGCCCGCCGGAGGCCCCCGGTCGTCCCCCCGCACTCGCCACACACACACGCGGTCACGAGCGCCGTCCGAACGCCTGATGCGCGGCTGCGAATTCGCCGGAGGCGAGCGCGCCGGCGATCGAGATCTCGCCGCACAGCACCGTCGCCGCGCAGATCTCCGCGAACGTTTTGGCGCCGCCGCTGCCGTAGCAGCCGAGCATTTCCAGGCACTCGCGCGCCGTCGGCAGATGCGTCCCGCCGCCCACGGTCCCGACGATCAGGTTCGGCAGCGAGATCGAACAATAGAAGTCGCCGTTCGCCGTCACGTCCATGCGCGTCAGCCCGACCGATGCCTCGGCCACACACGCCACATCCTGGCCGCAGGCGATGAAGAGCGCCGCCAGCGCATTCGCGTAATGACCCTGCATGCCGATCGACCCGGATTGCAGCGAGCCGACCACCGCCAGCTGCCAGTACTTGAAGATCTGCTCCGGCGTCGTGTGCAGATACTTTTCGATCAGCTCGCGCGGGATCGTCACGTCGGCCACGACCTTCTTTCCGCGCGTCGATTGAAACGCGAGCTGCGTTGCCTTCTTGTCGCCCGACATGTTCGCTTCGATGAACCACGTCTGCGGCTGCACCGGCGACGACTCGAGCAGATCCCTGCAGGGCGCCGCCGTCGCGAACGTCACCATGTTCTGTCCGGCAGCGTCGCCGGTCGTGTAGTGGAAGACGATGTAGACCTCTTTGCCCGAGAGCACCGGATCGATCTGCACCAGTTCCGCGTGACGCGACGTTTCCTTCACGCGCGCCTTGAGCGATTCGAACCGTCCCACCACATGCGCGAGGAACATCCCCGCCTCGGCCATCGAGGCGAACGCGAATCCCGGCGCGCGCAGGACCGATTCGACGAGGCACAGCGCCGACGCGCCGCCCGCGAGGCTCACCAGTTTCGCGCCGCGTTGATAGGACGCGACGAGCGCCCCTTCCGTCGTCGCGAGGGGCACGTAGAAATCGCCGCGCGCATGCACGCCGTTCACCCGCAGCGGACCGATCACGCCAACCGGAATCTGCGCGAAGCCGACCAGCCCCTCGATGTTCGCGCGCAGCTCTTCCGGCGCGATCTCGCGATTCCCGCTCAATGCGTCGACGCTGAAGCCGCGCTCGCGGAGGAAGGCACGCCGCGTGTCGCGCGCCTCGGCCGACCAGTCGTCTTTTGCGGGAACGCTCGGCGGCAACGCCTCGCGGTTCGGCTGCAGATCGCGCGCACGCTCTTCAGGCGACGCGCCCGCGAGAATGCCGGAAAGAATGTCGTGTGCCCGAGGATTCATCGCGACCGAGCATAGCAATCAGCGCGTCCCTGTGGAGCGGCGGGCTCTCAGCCCGCCGAATTTGATCGCGACATTCCGGCGGGCTGAGAGGGTTCAACCCGGAGACATAGTTGACACAGAGTTCTAGAGACATATTTGACAACGTGGCTGTCCTGGAACGCAGATGTCGGCATGGGTTTACGGGTGAAGACGATGGCGGAGCAGCGGCTGGAGGCGATCG
>DASVUA010000224.1:0-12661 GCA_036387295.1 Thermoanaerobaculia bacterium
TCTGTTTTGTCGTGGGGCGTCATGATCGCGGTCGCGCAGCGCTTCCGTCGCGCGGACCATGCGTCGCGGCGATTCACGCCGATGTTCCGGAAAGCAAAGCGCCTGGCCGATGTGCAATCGGCGCTCGGCGCATTGCAGTACTCGCCGCTCGTCGGCCTCTTCCGCGCCGGCTATGCGGAGATCGAAGCGCAGATCGCGCATGGCGGCGATCAGCGGCAGACCGTGAAGTCGCTCGCCAGCGTCGAGCGCTCGCTCATTCGCGCGTCGCGTCTCGAAGCCGCGCGCCTTTCGAAATTCGTCCCGTTCCTCGCCACCTGCGCCGCCGCGACGCCGTTCATCGGCCTTTTCGGAACGGTGTGGGGAATCATGGGCGCGTTCGGCACGATCGGCGCGACCGGCTCGACCTCCATCACCGCGGTCGCTCCCGGCATTTCCGAAGCGCTGATCAACACCGCGGCCGGCCTCTTCGCCGCGATCCCGGCACTCCTCGCCTACAACCACTTCGTCGCCAAGCTCCGCGCCGCACGCGGCGAGATGGAAGACTTTTCGCTCGAGTTTCTCAATCTGACGGAACGCAACTTTACGTGAGCCTCGTGCGTCTAAGTTCGTTGTCGGCTGTCTGTTGTCGGTTCTCTGTGCTGTGTCGCGCGGAACCGCAGACCACTGAGAACTGACCACCGGCAACCGATTCACCGCCACACGCAATTACCAGCGAACCAACAATGGCCTTCCGCATCGACAGCACAGACGACTTAGGCGACATGGCGGAGATCAACGTCACGCCTCTCGTCGACGTCATGCTGGTGCTGCTGATCATCTTCATGGTCACGGCGCCGATGATGACGCAGGGGCTCGACGTCTCGCTGCCCGAGGCGGAAGGAAAGAGTTTCGAATCAGCATCGAACAACCCGACGAAAGTCACGCTCACCGCAAACGGCGCGGTGTACGTCGACGGCACCGCGGTCGGATCGCAGAACCTCGAATTGACCCTCGGCCCGATGTTGCGTGCGAAACAGATCAAGCGCGCGCTCCTCGAAGCCGATCAAGGCGTGCCGTACGGGCGCGTGGTTGCAGTGCTGGATGTGATGAACAGGGCGGGAGTGCAACAGCTCGGCATGATCACGAAACCTGGAGAAAACGCCAATGCGGGACGGAGTCGCTGACGTCCTCGCGCAACGCGCGCGCCTGAATCGCGGCGCCGGATCCGGCGTCCTGATCTCGGCCCTGCTGCACGGCGGCCTTTCGGCGCTGCTCGTGTTCGGCGCGATGCGCGCCACCACCCCGAAACCGGTGGGGCTCGTCAACATCCAGTTCGTGCCGATCAGCGCCCCGGCCACACCGGCGCGCACGGCGTCAAAACCGCGGCCGGCCGCCGCGAAACCGCTCGAGCCGAAGCCGCTCGAGCCGCAACCGGCAGAGCCGAAACCCGAAGAACCGAAGCCGCGCATCGAAGAGCCGAAACCGGTCGCCGAACAGCCGCCCGCGAAAGCCGACAAGAACACCGTACCCCTTTCGCCGTTCGGACAGTCGACGAAGAAAGGCTCCGAAACACCTGCCGCCGCGAAACCGGCTCCCGCGCCGCCCGCCGCACCTGCGACGGTGCCCGGCCTCCCCGGCACCACCACCGCTGACATCCCGGTCGGCGGCTCCGGAGTCACCGGCCTCGAAGGCGGCAACTTTCCGTACACCATCTACATCACCGGCATGCAGCGCCGCATCGGCAGCAACTGGTTCCGCCCGCAGATCGCGAGCGGCGCCACCGCCGTCGTCTACTTTCGCATCCAGCGCGACGGCACCATCAGCGACGCCAAAATCGAAACCACGAGCGGCAACGGCACCTTCGACCGCGCCGCGCTCTCCGCCGTCAGAAGCTCCAGTCCTTTGACCCGACTTCCCGCCGATTACGTCGGCACTTACCTGGGAGTACATCTAACTTTCCGATGAAGAACATCATGCGTTTCACTCGATGGTTGCCCGTTGCCAGTAGCCCGTGGCCCGCGCGTTTTCGCCGGAGCGACAACGTCCGCGCAACTCGCAACCCGCAACTCGCAACGCGATCCGTCGGCGTCACCGCCCGGGCAACGGGCAACTGGCAACGGGCAACGCTGCTCGTGGTCGCGTTTTTCGCGGCTGCCGCGGCCTCCGCACAAACCGACATCACCACCACCATGACGCCCGAGCAGGCGGCGCAGGTGATCCGTTTGGCGGTTCCGTTTCCGGCGCTCGCGCCGGTCGACGCCGCTGCAACGACGGAAGTGTCGCCGCAGCGCGTGCGCGAAACCTTCTTCTCGCCGCTCACGCGCGACATCGCCTACTCGGGCATTTTCGCGCTCGCGCCGCTGCCGCCGTCCGAGCGCATCACGCCGGAAGTATTGCGGCGCATCGATGCGCAGTTCCATCTGCAGCTCAACGTCTGGCTCGAAGGCGAGGAGTACGTCGTCGAAGCGCGCCTCATCGATCAGAGCGGCGCCGCCCAGCTGCGCAAGCGTTACCGTGCGCCGGAAGCCGCGCTCTCGCGCACCGCGCACATGCTTGCGAACGAGCTGATCAAACTCTTCAACAACCGTCCCGGCGTCTTCCTCACGCAGATCGCGTTCGCTTCGAACCGCACCGGCCAGTGGGAAATCTGGCTGATGGACTGGGACGGGCAGAACCAGCGGCAGATCTCGCGGCACGGCGCGTTGTCGATCCTTCCGAGCTGGTCGCCCGACAACGAACGGATGGTCTACACCTCGTTCGCGCGCGGCACCAGCGACATGTACATCATCAATCGCCGCGGCGGCGGGCGGATGCGCATCAACAGCGGCCTGTCGCTCAATACCTCCGCCACCTTCTCGCCCGTCAGCAACGACATCGCGTTCGTCGGATCGGTGCGCGGCAATCCCGACATCTACCTGATCAAAGACGACGGCACCAACCTGCGCCGCCTCACCAGCGGCGGCTCGATCGAGTCGACGCCGGAATGGAGTCCGAACGGACGCCAGATCTCCTTCACCTCGGGACGCAGCGGCTCGCCGCAGATCTACGTCATGGACGCGGAAGGGACGAACGTCCGCCGGATTTCGCACGACGGCAGCTGGAACGACGACGCCGTCTTCTCGCCCAGCGGCGACGAGATCGCGTACACCTCTCGCGTCAACGGCCGCTTCCAGATCCGCATCGCAAACCTCATCACCGGTGCAAGCCGCATCGTCGCCGGCGAAGGGTCGAACGAACAGCCGACCTGGTCCCCCGACGGACAGTGGATCGCATTCCAGTCGAATCGCAGCGGCAAATGGCAGGTCTACCGGATGCGCACCGACGGCACCGACCTGCTGCAGCTCACGTTCAACGGCGAGAACAAAGGCGCCGACTGGTCCAAGAAACCCGAATAGAATTCATCACAGATAAAGGGAGTGAAAACAGTATGAAGAAGTTCTCGAATGTGGTCCTGATGACGCTGGTCGTCGCGATCATCGTCGCAACCCCCGCGTGCCGTTCGCGCCGTAAGCCGGTCAAGCCGGTCACCACCGTCACGACCGGCACCGACATGACCGTTCCGGATGTCGAGCCACCGCCGTCGCAGGGCACCACCAATCCCGGCCAGGCCGTCACGCCCGAGCGCGATTTCATCGATGAGACGCCGCGCGAAGAAGTGTTCCCGGCCGACATCGAAGAGCTCAACCGGTTCGTGCAGTCGAAGGGCTATATCCGCGACGCGTTCTACAACTACGACGAGGCGACGCTCGACGATGCGGCGCAGGCGGCCCTCACCGCTTCGGCCAACTGGCTCCGTGCGCGCGAGGGTGCGAACTATCACCTCCTCGTCGAAGGGCATTGCGATGAGCGCGGCACCGAGCAGTACAACCTCGCGCTCGGCGATCGCCGCGCGAACAGCGCCCGCGACTTTCTGATGACCCTCGGCGTCGACGGCTCGCGCATCCGCACCGTCAGCTACGGCGAAGAGCGCCCGTTCGAAGAAGGGCATGACGACAGCGCGTTCGCGCAGAACCGCCGGGCGCATCTCGTTCTGGTGAGACCGGCGCGATGAAAACTCTCCGACTCCTCCTCGTGACCGCCGCGGCCCTCGCCGCTGGCGGTTGCGTTTCCACCTCTGACTTCGAGGCGTCGCAGCGTCAGATCTCCGAGCTGCAGGAAGAGCTCGCGAACATCAAACGGACCGCGTCATCGAAAGAAGAAGTCCAGAGCGTCAACGTCCGCATCGCCGAACAGACCGAGATGCTGCTGAAGTCGAACGCCACGCTCGTCGCGAAAGTCGACGAGATGGACGACCGCATTCAGAACACCCAGGGTGCCGTGGAACAGGCGGCGTATCGCCTCGACCAGATCTCCGCACAGCTCTCGCAGACGCGCCGGCAGATGGAAGATCTGCAGGCGAACGTCACCGCCGCTCAGACTCGTGCCGCCGCAACCGATCCGGCCGCGCCGGCGCCGTCGGTCTCCGAAGTCACGGTCCCTGCCCCGCCTGTCGCGTCGGCCGATCCGATGCAGACCTACCAGGCCGCGTATCGCGATTACCAGCGCGGCAACTTCGATCTCGCCATCGAAGGCTTCCGCGATTTCCTCTCCAGCAGCCCGACGTCCGACCTCGCCGACAACGCCAGCTACTGGGTCGGCGAAAGTCTTTTCTCTCAGAAGAAATATCGGGAGGCCATCGAGCAGTTTGACGCCGTGGTCAACAAATACCCGAAATCCGACAAGGTGCCGGGTGCCCTGCTGAAGAAGGGCTACTCCTACATCAGCATCGGCGAAAGAGCCCAGGGTGTTGTGCAGTTGCAGTACGTGGTGCACGAACATCCGCGGTCGCAGGAAGCGTCTCTGGCGCGCCAGCGGCTCAAGCAGCTCGGAATCGAAACGAAGTAAACTACACGCCCCTAAGTGGAGGACAGGCAATCTGCCTGTCCTGTTTGAATTCAAACCAGATCAGCAGGAGCAGATTCATGGCGAACATTGCCTCGGCCGAGAAACAGAGACGGCAGGCCGAAAAGCGTAAAGCGCGCAACCGGGCGGCGAAGTCGAGCCTCCGCACCGCGCTCAAGAAGGCCCGCACGGCCATTCAGGGTGGCGACGCGGACAAAGAAACGCTCGCAACCACCTTCTCGGTCGTCGACAAAGCGGCGAAAACCGGTCTCATCAAAGAGAACACGGCCAACCGCTATAAGTCCCGCATCGCCGGCGCGTCTAAGCGCGCTGCCGCGGCTGCGAAGTAAGGACCCGTTCGATCGAACAAAAACGGCGCACCACGGTGCGCCGTTTTTGTTTTCCGGTCCTCTCCCATCCCTGCATCTTTACGTCGTTCCAGTTCTACTTCTTGTAGGATCTACGGAGCACCGAGGCCACGCGCTTCTTCCCGTCGTACAACAGAACCGGGAGTGCCCCATGGATACCGAGCTGCCCCCGTCTGATGTCGTCGCAAACGTGTTCGACGCTGTTGGAACGGGCTTGCTGATCTGGCGTCTCGACGATGCGCACGATGACCGCAGCCTGACCCTCGCCTCCGCAAATGCCGCCGCATCCGCGCATCTCGGATTCGACGCGCAGGCGCTCGAGGGACGCCGGATCGATGACGCCATGCCGAAGCTGCGCGCGGTCGGCGTTCCCGAAACGCTGGCGAACGTGGTCCGCACCGGCGAGCCGCAGGGCCTCGGCCCGATCGCGTCGTACTACGGCCGCGCGTTCCGCGTCAGTCGCGACGCGGTCGCCATCGCCTTCGCGAACCTGCCGATGCGCCTCTTCGAAGAAGCAGAACGCGTCGAGCGGCGGTATCGCGCGATCCTGCGCGCCGTCCCCGACCAGATCTTCCGCATCGCGGCAGACGGCACCTATCGCGGCTTCGAAGGACAGGAAGACGCGCTCCCCCTCCGGAAGGAAACGTTCATCGGAACGACGTTGCAGGAAACCCTGCCGCAGGACGCCGCCGCACGTGCGCTCGCGGCCATCCGCACCGCGCTCGCGCAAGGCAGCACCGAACGATTCGAATACGCGCTCGACGCCGCCGGCGAACGCCGCCACTACGAATCGCGCATCGCGCCGTGCGGACCCGACGAAGTCGTCGCAGTCTCGCGCGACATCACCGACGCGCACCGCGGACGCGCGGCGCTCGAGCAGCGGGTGGAAGAACGGACGCGCCAGCTCGTGGCGCACATCGCCGAACGCCAGCTCGCCGAGGCCAAGCTGCGCGACAGCTACGAACGGGTGCAAGTCGTCCTCGACGCCTCCCCCATTCCGATCGTGGAGCTCGACCAGGACGGCATCGTCCGCGGCTGGAACGTGGCGGCCGAGCGGCTGTTCGAGTGGCGCGCGGAAGAAGTCCTCGGCCGCGTCTCGCCGATCATCTCCGCCGACCGTATCGACGAGTTCCGCGGCATTCTGAGTGCGCTGCGGCGCGGCGCGACGTTTTCCGGCGTCGAAGGCGAGCGCGTGTCGCGCTCCGGCCGGCGCATCTCCGTCTCCATCTCCGGCGCGCCGGTCCGCACGCACGGCGAAGTCACCGGCATTCTCCTGCTGTACAACGAAGTGAAGTCCGCCGAGCGCGCATCGCGCGAGCTCGACGAGCTTGCGCGCAAGCTGCGCGCGTTGCGCGAATTCGGTGCGACCGTCACGAACTCGCTCGACGAAGAGAGCGTGCTCGACGCGTTGCATCGCGAGCTCGCCATCAACATCGGCATCGCGGCCGGCGCGATCTACACGACCACCGACGACACGCCGCGGCTGCGGCGCGCATGGGGCGAAGTGCGCGATGAACGGCGGATCGCGGCGGGGCCGCTTCACCTCGTGATCGATCGCGACGCCGACGCCGATTTCGTTCGCACGATCGCCCACGAAGCCGCGGTCGCACTCGCCAACGCGGCGCTGTACGAGACCGCCCGCCGCGCCGAGGAGCGCGCGCGCCAGCTCTCGCGAACGCTGCTGCGCGTGCAGGAAGAAGAGCACCGGCTCCTCGGCCGCGAGCTGCATGACCAGTTCGGCCAGTTGCTCACCGGTCTTCGCCTGACGTTGCAGCGGGTGAGACCGGCCACCGATGGCGATCCTCATCTGGCCGAAGCGGAAAACCTCGCCGCGGAGATGCTGCAGCGCGTGCGCGCCCTCTCGCTCGAGCTGCGCCCGCCGATGCTCGACGACGCCGGCCTCGTCGCATCGCTGGCGTGGCACGCGGAGCGGTTCACGACGCAGAGCGGCATCGAGGTCGACCTGCGTCATTCCGATGTGCCGCGGCTCGAAGGCGGCGTCGAGATCGCGGCGTTTCGCATCGTGCAGGAAGCGCTGACGAACGTTGCCCGTCACGCCGCCGCGCAGCGCGTCGCGATCCGGCTCTGGCGCGCCGGCGAACGGCTGTTCATCGACGTGGAAGACGACGGCCGCGGGTTCGATCCGGCCGCGGTCGGCGATACTCTCGGACTCTCCGGGATGCACGAGCGTGCCGGCCTCCTCGGCGGTGAGTTGCGCATCGCATCGTCGAGTGAAGGGACGACCGTTTCGCTCGAGCTGCCGCTCGGGACGGAGCAGCAGTGACGCATTCGATCGTCATCGCCGACGATCACGACGTCGTGCGTCAGGGGCTGCGTGCCGTGCTGAGCGCGCACACCGATCTGCACGTCGTGGCCGAGGCGGCCGATGGTCTCGCGGCAGTCCGCGCGGTCGAACAGCATCGCCCCGACGTCCTCCTGCTCGACCTGTCTCTCCCCGCGTTGAGCGGCATCGAAGTCACGCGCGAAGCGGCACGCATCGCGAAGAGCACGCGCGTGCTGATCGTCTCGATGCACGACACGCCGGCGCACGTGCTGACGGCGCTGCGCAGCGGCGCGGCCGGATATCTGTTGAAAGGGGCATGCGCCGCCGAGCTGCCGGATGCGATCCGTGCGGTCGTGAGCGGCGCGCGGTATCTCGGCGAGCCGTTCGCCGCCTGGCCGGTGGACGAATGGCTTGCCAGCACCGGCGAGCCGCTCGACCCGTACGAAACGCTCACGACGCGCGAGCGGCAGATCCTCCAGCTCGCCGCGGAAGGACGCACCGCGCCCGAGATCGCGGAAGTGCTCTTCATCAGCGCGCGCACGGTGGAGACGCATCGCGCGAACGTGATGCGCAAGCTCGGCCTGCGCACGCAGACGGACCTCGTTCTGCTCGCCGTCCGCCGCGGCCTTTTGCGCCTCACGTAAAGCTTTCCTTACCGCTCCGCCGCCACGTTTCCGTACTTCTACGGATATGGCCGTACGCCCCGCCGCTCTACGCTTGCGAGCGAGGCTGGCGAATGGACCGCGTGACCGCATCCGAACCGAAGCAGCGCGCATGGACGCTCTCGCGCAAAGGACTGCTGATCGTCGCCGTCCCGATCGCGTTCCAGATCGTCGTGCTCGTCGTCATCGCGATCCGTTCGGACGCGGAGACCCGTTACGGCGAAGCGGAACTGCGGTCGCAGGAAGTGTTCGCCTCCGCCTATCGCATCCTCGGCCTGCTGGTCGACGTGGAGACGGCAATTCGCGGCTACGCGCTCACCGGCGCAGCGCCGTTCACCGAGCCATACGACCGCGCGATGATCGAACTGCCGAAGGAATTCGCTCGATTTCGCGCCATCGCCGCGGAACGCCACAGCATCTCCGCCGCGCAGATCCACCACGACGCATTGCCGGTGATCGTCCACCAGCGGCGCAACCGCGCTCTCATCGACAACGGCCGCCGCAACGAGACGATCGCCGTCGTCAATTCGCAAGTCGGCAAGCGGTACATGGACCGATTCCGCGCCACGATGCACGAATTTCTCGAAGAAGAGCGTGCGCTCGGCGCGCAGCGGCGCCGCGACGTGGCGCGCGCACGCAGCCGCTCGACCGCAGCGCTGATCACCGGATTCTCGGTGAACCTCGGGCTCGCCGTCGCGCTCGCGCTTTACTTCACGCGGAACATCGCCCGACGCCTGGCGGTGATCGTCGACAACACCGCGCGACTGCAGCGCGACGAACCCTTGAACGCGCCGCTGCACGGCCACGACGAGCTCGCGCTGCTCGACCGCCGCTTTCACCGAATGGCCGCAACGCTCGCGAAGAACCGGCGCGAGCTGCTGGAGACCAACGAAGAGCTCGAGTCGTTCAGCTACTCGGTTTCGCACGATCTCCGCGCACCTCTTCGCGCAATCAACGGCTACGCGCAGATGCTCGAGGAAGACTACGCGCTGCAGCTCGAGGGTGAAGGCACCCGCTTCCTCGGCGTGATCCGGAAAGAGGCGCAGCGCCTCGGGCGGCTGATCGACGATCTCCTCGCGTTCTCCCGCCTCGGACGGAAAGCGCTCTCCAACAGCGAGATCGACATGGCCGAGCTCGCGCACGACTCGTTCGCCGAGGTCGCCGCGGCATCGACTGCCCGCCTCATCGTCGATGACGATCTCCCTCCCGCCGCCGGAGACCAGACGCTCATCCGGCAGGTGCTCGTGAACCTCTTCGCGAACGCCGTGAAGTTCAGCAGCAATCGCGAGGACGTCACGGTCGAGCTGCACGCGCGCCGCGACGGGGCGATGAACGAATACTGCGTCCGCGACTACGGCGTCGGGTTCGACATGCGTTTCGCCGACAAGCTTTTCGGCGTCTTCCAGAGGCTGCACAGCGACACCGAGTTTCGCGGAACGGGTGTCGGTCTCGCCATCGTCCGCCGCATCATCCGCCGTCACGACGGCGACGTTCGCGCCGAATCGCAGCCCGGCAAAGGCGCGACGTTCTACTTCACCCTGCCGGCACACCGAGAGGACTCATGAATCAGGCGATCGACGTACTGCTGGTGGAAGACAACGCGCAGGATCTCGAGATGACGATCCGTGCCCTGACGAAGAACCACATCGCGAACCGAATCTCGTCGGTGAAAGACGGCGCGGAAGCGCTCGATTTTCTGTTCGCACGCGGCGAGTACGGCGAGCGCGATGCCGCGCAGCTGCCGCACGTGATCTTCCTCGACCTCAAGCTGCCGAAGATCGACGGCACCGAGGTGTTGCGCGAGATCAAAGCAAACCCGCGCACACGCTCGATTCCGGTCGTGATCGTCACCTCGTCGGCGGAAGAGCGCGATCGCGTGGCGAGCTACGAGCTCGGCGCAAACAGCTACGTCGTGAAACCGATCGCATTCGAATCGTTCGCACGCACCATCGCCGACGTCGGGTTCTACTGGCTCGCCGTCAACAAGCCGCCCGTCCAATGACGACGCCCGCACCGATCTCGATCCTGCTGCTCGAAGACACCGACGCCGACGTCGAGTTGATGGAGCGGCAGCTCACGCGCGCAGGCGTGCAGCGAGTGGTGCGCCGTGTGACCGACGAGCCGTCGTTCCGCGGCGCGCTGCTCGACGGCCGGTACGACGTCATCCTCGCCGACTACCACCTGCCGCTCTTCAACGGCATGACGGCGCTGCGCATCGCGCGCGAAGCCTGTCCCGACGTGCCGTTCATCTTCGTCTCCGGCTCGATCGGCGAAGAGCGCGCGATCGACGCGCTGCGCGAAGGGGCGACGGACTACATCCTCAAAGACCGTCCTTCCCGCTTGCCCGCCGCGATCGCACGCGCGCTCGAAGAGAGGCAGGATCTATCGCGGCGCATCGAAGCGGAGCGGGCACTTCGCGATCTCAACCGCACTCACGCGATGATTCTTCAGCACGCAAGCGAAGGGATTCTCGCCCTCGATCGAACCGGCGCCCTGATTTTCGCGAACCGCGCCGCGCACGCGCTCCTCGGCTGGAACGAAGCGCCGTCCGGCGACGCGCACGCGGAGTTGCACGATTGCGATCGCGCCACCTGCCCCATCGAAGCGGTGATGCAGACCGGCCGGCCAACCTATCTCGACGAGCCGTTCCGCCGCGGCAAGGCGACGTTCTGCGCCGGCGCGAACTGCTCGCCCATGCTCGACGACGAGCGCATTACCGGCTGCGTCGTGCTGTTCGAGGATCTCGACAGCCGCAAGCGTCTGCAGCGACAGCTCGAACAGGCCGAGCGCATCAGCAGCCTGGGACGCATCGCCGCGATGATGGCGCACGAGTTCAACAATGTATTGATGGCCATTCAGCCGTTCGCGCAACTGGTGCGGAAGCGAAGCGCGAATGAGCCGGTGATCGCCAACGCCGCGACGCAGATCCTCAACAGCGTCGCTCGGGGCCGGACCATCACGCAGGACATTCTGCGCACTACGAGCCTCGGCCAGTCGACCATGAGCGTCAGCGAAGTCGGCGAGTGGTTGCGCATGGCCGAGCCCGAACTGACCGCCGTGGCCGGCGAGCGCGTTTCACTGCAGGTTCGTTCCGCCGCCGACCCGATCCGCGCCACGTTCGATCCGGTGCAGATGCGGCAGGTGCTCGCGAATCTCGTCGTCAACGCACGCGATGCGATGCTGCCGGAAGGAGGCACGATCACGATCAGCGCCGCAGTCGAAGCAGGCGATCGCGCGCGGATCACCGTTGCCGATACCGGCTCCGGCATTCCGGCCGACGTGCTCCCTCACATCTTCGACGCGCTTTTCACGACCAAGCGCTCCGGCACCGGTCTCGGCCTGGCGGTCGTGCGCCAGCTCGTCGAGCGCAATCGCGGCACGGTGGAAGTGGAGACGCAAATTGGCGCGGGAACCGCTTTTCACATCGTCCTTCCCGGCGCGGCCGCGCCGGCAATCACGAATGCTTCCGTACAGAGACTGGTGCTGGTCGAGGACGATGAAAATGTCGCTGAAGGTGTGTCGCAGTTGCTCGCACTCGAAGGGGTAGCGGTTGATCACGTGGCGGTCGGCGGGCTTGCCGAAGAGGCGGTCGCGAGGTTCGTTCCCGACGCGGTCCTCCTCGACCTCAATCTTCCGGACGTCGACGGCACGCAGGTCTTCGAACGGCTCAATGCACGCTGGCCGCAACTGCCGGTCGTATTCTGCAGCGGCGACATCGACACGACCCGCGTCCTCCGCTATCTCGACAGTCCGAAGGTGCGCTTCCTGCGCAAGCCGTACGACATCGAGCTGCTGATGCAGGCGCTGCACGAGATCGCGTGAACGCCGGACCTGCTCCCGCCCTGATCGTCCGGCCCGAGGGCACGCCGCGAGCGGCGCTGCTCTGGTATCACGGCCTCGGCGTCTCGAAGGAAACGCACCGGCCCGAGCTCGAGCGCTTCGCGCGCGCCGGAATCATGGCGATCGGAATCGACGCCGCGGGGCACGGAGAACGCCGCCTCCCCGATTTCGAGGAACGCTTCGCACCGCCGCGCGAAGTGATCGAGCCGCTCATGTTCGAACTGGTCGAGCAGTCGGTGGCCGAGCTCCCGGCCATCATCGACGCGCTCGACGTGCCGCGCATCGCATTGTGCGGAATCTCGTTCGGCGGCTACATCGCCTACCGCGGCGCCGTTCGCGATCCGAGAATCGTGGCCGCGGTGTCGCTCCTCGGCTCGCCCGATCCATCGCTCGCGCACGCGTTCTATCCGACCGCGCTGCTGTCACTGACGGCCGAAAACGACATCAACGTCCCCCCCGACGCCGCCCGCGCATTTCACCGCGAACTGCAGCCACATTACGCCGAAACTCCAGAACGCCTCGAGTACCACGAGTACCCCGGCGCCACCCACTTCTTCACCGAAGAAAGCTGGAACGACGCCCTCGAACGGACGACCGCCTGGGTGCTCCGGTTCGCCAGTCTGTAAGTCAGATGGAGCGGCGGGCTC
>DASVUA010000225.1:0-3404 GCA_036387295.1 Thermoanaerobaculia bacterium
CGCGCGTGCTCGGGAACGGATGCGGTCGACGCGTGCGGCAGCAGCGTGACGGTGTGCTGTCGCGCGCCTTTGTACGTCCAGACGAGACCTGACGCGAGCAGCACTTCAAAGTCGGCGCAGATCGCGACGCGCCCTTCGGCCACATCGCGTTTCGACGTGCGCACGAACTGCAGTTCCGTCCGCAGTGCGTCGAGGCGATGGCGCGTCCTCCAGAGCACGACGAGCAGAAACAGTCCGGCCAGCGGGCCGCTGCCCGCCATCACCGCCCCGAAAAAGACGACCAGAATGAGCGCGGCCACGCCGGCGGCGCGCGACAGCTCGCCGATCTGCTCGCGGCGCAGCTCCGCGAGCGCGAGCCGTTCTTCAGGCTCGAGCTCGCGCGTTGCCCGGACGAGCGCGCCGCCGTACCACTGCTGCTGGGTCTCCGTCTCCACGCGTCTATACCGTCGCGATGTGCTCCCGCGTGAGCGCACGGGTCAGCCAGAGGTTGGTGAGCTTTTCCAGCACCGTGTTCTGGCGCAGGCGGGCTCGGAGATTGACGAAGTCGACGTGATCGAGCTCCTGGTCCTGATTGAAGCAGGAAAAGATGAACGACTCTTTTCCCGTGACCGGATCGACGTGACGCTGCAGGCACTGCGCGCAGACCTGCTTCATCATGCATTGCATCGGTGAGTTGATCGAGCCGATGCCGATGTGCTGCGCTTTGAGGTGCGGCGCGAGCACGCCGTGACGCGCTTCTTTCACGGCGCGCATCATGCCGTCCGAACCGATGGCGATGATCCGCTCGACGTTCGTGAGGTCGAACTGCCGCGGCTCGGATGCATACCAGAGCATCGACTGCACGATGTTGCCGACGAATGCGAGATCCTGCGGACGGCGCGGCTCGATCGGATCGCCTGCATCGACCGACCAGATCACCTGATCGGTGCCTGCTTCGATCTCGTCGCGCTTGAAGACGTCGGACGGTTTTTTGTAGCCGGCGAAGTAGACGACGCGGCAGCCGTTCTGCTTGAGCGCCCGGGCGATCGAGAAGAGGACCGCGTTTCCGAGGCCGCCGCCCGCGAGCAGCACCGTCTCGTTTTTCGGGATCTCGGTCGGCGCGCCGGTGGGGCCCATGAGCACGACCGGCTCACCCGGTTTCAACATCGCGCACAACCGCGACGAGCCGCCCATCTCCAGCACGATCACCGAAAGGAGTCCGCTGTTCGGATCGGCCGAGGCGCCGGTGAGCGCAATGCCTTCCATCGAGAGCGCGGCGCCGTCCAGCTGCGGCGCGAGCGCTTCGAAGTTCTGCAGACGAAAGAATTGTCCGGGCTCGAAATGGCGCGCCGCGAAGGGTGCCCGCACCACGACTTCCACGATGGTGGGCGTGAGGCGATTCACTTCGTGCACCGTCGCGAGGAATCCGTCATCGAGCCGCGCGATGAGCGAGAACCATTGCTCGTCGCGCGCTTTCTGCGCTTCTGCGCTGCGGTCCATCGACATCAGCTCGCGCTCGAAAATCCCGACGACCTGCGGATGACCTGCCTTCGCCGAGGCCATCGCTTTGACGACGTTGCCGGCGTACTTTGGATGATTGTCGCCGTAGTACGAGATGAGCTTCTCGCGGCGCGATGGGTGCTGATAGGAGGTGAAGAAGCCGCGGTCGCGCGTCGCCTCGTCGTCTTCGATGAGCTCCGGGCCGCCGTTCGCGTTCGACAGCTGATACGACTGGAAGAACTGGTTCCACTTGTCGAGCTTGAACGTGCCGGGATGTTCTTTTTCGTAGATGACGTTCGGCGCCGTGCCGGCCGCGATCATCACCGTGCGGGCGTTCAGCTCGACGATCTCGCCCGAGTCTTTCCAGCGGCCTTCGAGGACGATCTGCTTGTCGAAGCGCAACGATTCAACGTGCCCGTAGGCATCCGACACCGCTTCGACCGGTGAAAGGTTCTCGGCGTAACCGATGCCCTCCTCGAGCGCCTTTTCGATCTCTTCGAAATTGAGGCGGTACGCGGGCGAGTCGTTCATCGACTTGCGGTACGCGATCGTGACGCCGCCCCACGCTCGCACCAGCGGAATGAAGTTCGGCTTTTCGCCCATCGCAGACGCGCGTTCGCGTTCGGCACGCACAGCGCGTCCATGCTCGAGGAACTCGTCGAGAATCAGTGTCTCCTCGGCGTCATAGCCGGTGCGCACACGCTCTTCGCCGAACTCCGCGGCCATCGATTCGTAGCGCTCCAGCACCTTTTCGACCTGCACCGGGTAATACGCGAACAACTCGGTGGCCGTGTCGATGGCCGTGAGGCCGCCGCCGATGACCACCGCGGGCAGGCGCACCTGCAGGTTCGCGAGCGAGTTCTTTTTGAACGCGCCGTTGAGCTGCAGCGCCATCAGAAAATCGGACGCCTGACGCATGCCGCGCGCGAGGTTGTTCTTCATCTTCACGATGGTCGGCGTGCCGGCGCCGGCGGCGATGGCGATGTGATCGAAGCCGAATTCGTCGAATGCTTCTTCGATCGTGATCGTGCCGCCGAAGCGCACGCCTCCATACATCTTCAGGTTCTGTTTGCGCTCGAGCGCGATGCGCATCACTTTGAGGAAGTTCTTGTCCCAGCGGACGGTGATGCCGTATTCGGAGACGCCGCCGAAGCCGGCGAGCAGCCGGTCGTGCAGGTCTTCCCAGAAGATGTGCGCGTCTTTGACCGGATCGAGCAGCAGCTTCTCGTCGATCGGCTCGATCTTGAGACCGTCGATCGCGACGACGCCGAAGCCTTCGTTCGCGAGGTAGTGCGCGAGCGTGTAGCCGGCCGGGCCGAGGCCCACCACGAGCACGTTCTTGCCGTTGTAGGGGAGGGCGAGCGGCCGCTTTGCGTTGATCGGATTCCAGCGCGTCAGCAGCGAGTAGATCTCGAAGCCGTACGGCAGAAACAGCACGTCGGTCAGCGCGCCGGTCTCGATCTGCGGGATGTTGACCGGATCCTGCTTCTGGAAGATGCAGGCGCGCATGCAGTCGTTGCAGATGCGGTGGCCGGTGCCGGGGCACATCGGGTTGTCGATCATGACGACCGCCAGTGCCGCGATCGCGTCGCCGGTCGCGCGCAGCAGGTTCATCTCGCCGATCTTTTCGTCGAGCGGACAACCCTCGAGCGGCATGCCGAGCGGATTCGGTTTGTACATGCCGTTCGGCTGCTCGAAGCCGTGCGAACAGGAGTCTTTCTTCCGTTCGTGGCAGTAGATGCAGTAGTGCGCTTCGTCGGTGATCTCGCGCGGGTTCATGCGCGAGTCGGTGAGATGGAACCCGTCGCGCCGGCGGAGCTCGTGGTGCTCGCCGCCGAAGCGCTTTTCGTCGATCGGCTCGGTCGGCACGAGGCGGTCGAAGACCATCGGTTGCGGCAGACGAAACGAGGTCCAGCCATCGAAGC
>DASVUA010000226.1:0-4931 GCA_036387295.1 Thermoanaerobaculia bacterium
AGCCCGCCGGAGTGTTCAATTGCTCGGCGGGCTAAGAGCCCGCCGCTCCACAAGACGAGGGATTGGTTCGGAGGCCGGCGCGTGCTACGCGCTCTTCGCGTTGTCGATGGCGAACGAGAGATAGCGCCCGGTCAGGGACCGCGGGTTGGCCGCGATCTCTGCGGGCGTTCCGACGGCTACGATCTCGCCGCCCTGGTCGCCGCCGTCCGGGCCGAGGTCGATTACCCAGTCGGATTGTTCGATGAGCTGTGTGTTGTGCTCGATGACGAGCACCGAGTTGCCGCGGTCGATGAGATCGCGGAACGTGCGGATCAGCACTTCGACGTCGCTCGCGGCGAGGCCGGTGGTCGGCTCGTCGAAAAGGAAGAGGCGCGGCTTGTCGCCGTTCTTCGCGGCGCTTTCGGCAAGGAATGAGGCGAGCTTCAGGCGCTGCGCCTCGCCGCCGGAGAGCGAATCGGTCGATTGCCCAAGCCGCAGGTATCCGAGGCCGACCGCGCGCAGTGCGTCGAGCCGCTTGAGCAGCGCACGCTTCGCAACGAAAAACTTCGCCGCTTCGTCGACCGTCATCTGCAGGATTTCGTTCACGTTCTTCGATTTGTACGTGACCTTCATGACCTGCGGTCCGAAGCGGCGCCCGTCGCATTTGTCGCACACCACTTCCACATCGGCGAGGAACTGCATGTCGATCGTGACGAAGCCGGCGCCCTGACACGTTTCGCAGCGGCCGCCTTCCGTGTTGAACGAGAACATGCCGGCGGTGACGCCGTTCAGTTTCGCGCCGGTCGTTTCCGCGAGCAGCTTCCGCACTTCGTCCCACGCCTTGATGTACGTGGCGGGATTGGAGCGCGAGGAACGGCCGATCGGCGACTGATCGACGAGCTCCATGTCGTAAATCAGCTCCGTGCCTTCGAGGCGATCGACTTTGCCGGTCTCCAGTCCCGCCACGCCGCGCACGTCGCGCTGGTAGCGGTTGTAGAGGCAGTTGCGGATGAGCGTCGATTTGCCGGAGCCGGAGACGCCGGTGATCGCGACCATCTTCCCGAGCGGGATTTCGGCGGTCACGCCGCGCAGGTTGTTCTCGCGCGCATTCACGATGCGGATCACGCCGGATGTGTCGCTCTGCGTGGCCGCCGGTTCGGTGAGCGGCTCGCGCGCGACCGGAGGGGAGGGGCGCGGCCCGCTGTGAATCACTTCGCCGCCGAACTCGCCCGCGCCAGGACCCATTTCGACGTGGTAATCGGCGCCCGCGATGATGGTCGGGTCGTGCTCGACGACGACGACTGTGTTGCCGGCGTTCTTCAGACGGCGCAGTACGGCGAGAAGGCGTTCGCTGTCACGCGCGTGGAGACCGACCGTCGGCTCGTCGATGACGTACATCGTCTCGGTGAGCGAGCTGCCGAGCGCCGCGGCGAGGTTGATGCGCTGCGACTCGCCGCCCGAAAGCGTGCGCGTCTGGCGGTCGAGCGTCAGGTACGACAGGCCGACCTCATCGAGATAGACGAGGCGGTTCACGATCTCCCGGCGGAGATGTCCGGCCACCGCTTCTTCCTGTTTCGCGAGCGGGAGGTACTCCCAGAAACGGCGCGCCGTTTTGACGTCCATCGCGAACAGCTCGCCGATCGTCCGGTCGCGGAACTTGACGTGATTCACGACGTGCTTGAGGCGCGAGCCGTGACACTCGGGGCAGGGCTCGTAGCTGCGGTACTTCGCCAGCTTCACCCGCACGTGGATCTTGTACTTTTTCGTTTCGAGCCACTCGAAGAAGCCTTTGATGCCGTACCACTTGCTTTTGCCTTCGTAGAGCAGCGTCCACTCGGCCGGCGTGAGGTCTTTGATCGGCACGTCGCGGCGCAGGCCGTATTTGACGGCCGCTTTCTCGAGATCTTCGTAGCAGTCCTCGTAGCCGGCCGAGTTCCACGGCGCGACCGGCATCTCATCGAGCCGGAGATCGCGATTCGGAATCACTTTCTCCATGTCGATGCCGATGATCCGGCCGTAGCCCTGGCAGTTCGTGCAGGCGCCGAGCGGCGAGTTGAACGAGAACAGATGCGGCGTCGGCTCGACGAACTCCGTCCCGCACTTGTTGCAGGCAAAGTGCGAGGTGAAGCGGTGGCTCACCCAGCCGTTCTCCGTTTCCTCGAGGACGTTGACGTTTCCTTTGGAGAGCTCGAACGCCTGCTCGATCGCTTCCGTCACCTGCTGGCGGCGCTCTTCGTCGATGCGCAGCCGGGTGATGACGAGCTCGAAGGAGGTGAACTGCTTCGTGTCGATGTCGTTGATGTCGCGTACCGCGCCGTCGATCCAGACGCGGAAGAAGCCGGCTTTCACGAGCTGCTCGATCACCACTTCGCGATGATCGGGGTCGAAGAAGACCGGCGCGAGCACCACCGCGCGCTTCCCGCGCAGCGTTTCGACGATGTCGTTGGTAATGAACTCCGGATGCTCTTTCTTCACCACCACGCCACAATCGGGGCACCACGTCTCGCCGCAGTACGTCATGAAGAGGCGGATGTGATCGGCGAGCTCCGTAGCAGTCGCGACGGTCGAGCGCGCGTTCTTGACCGAGTTCTTCTGTTCGATCGCGATGGCCGGCAGGATGCCGTCGATCTGATCGACGTCAGGACGGTCGATCCGCTCGAGGAACTGCCGCACGTACGTCGACATCGATTCGACGAAACGCCGCTGCCCTTCCGCGTAAAGCGTATTGAACGCGAGCGACGATTTCCCCGACCCGCTGGGGCCGGTGACCACCGTCAACTGCCGCTGTGGAATCTCGACCGAGACGTTCTTGAGGTTGTGCGTCCGCGCGCCGCGAATGTGGATTGTGCGTGTGGCCATGAGGAACCGAAAACGCGAGAGAGGGCGTCAGTGTTCCTCGGCGCGCCGCAACCCGCGACGGCACTCACATCCGGATGCCGTGGCGCTGGTAGAAGTTGTAATCGCCGAGGCGGTTGCGAAGCTTGTCGACCACTTCCTGCGGGATGCGCACTTCGTCGGCGGCCACGTTCATTTCGACCTGACGGATGTTGCGCATGCCCGGGATGGTGGTGGAGACGGCGTCGTTCGCCAGGACGAAACGGAGCGCGCCTTCTGCGAGCGCGCGGGCGGTGCCGCCGATGATCGACTTTGCTTCGTCGACGCGCGGGATCACTTCTTCGAGGCGTTTCGGCGTCAGAAAGTTCTGGCGGACGTCATCGGCCGCGAACGTGGTGTCCGGACGGAACTTGCCGCTCAGCAAACCGGAGGCGAGCGGGACACGCGCGATGATTCCGTAGCCTTTTTCCTGCGCCCGCGGGAAGAGCTCGAATGCGGGGGCCTGGTTGAGGGCGTTGTAGAGCACCTGCAGCGAATATCCCCAGCCGCGATTGACGATCTCCAGCCCTTCCTCGGGCGTGGTGACGGAGATGCCCCAGAAGCGGATCTTTCCCGACTCCTGCAGCCGGTCCATCGCTTCGTGAATGTCTTCGCGACGCAGCTCGTCCATCGTCGGATTGTGGAGCTGGTAAAGATCGATGTAGTCGGTGCGCAGCCGTTTGAGCGAGCCGTCGACGGCGTGAAGGATGTGCGTGCGCGAAAAGTCTTTGCGCAGTTTTCCTTCCGGATCGCGCACGACGCCGACTTTCGTCGCGATCACGACGTCCTGCCGTTTCCGCGAAAGCACGATGCCGAGAAGCGACTCGCTCCGGCCGAACCCGTAGGAATCGGCAGTGTCGAAGAACGTGACGCCGAGCTCTCGCGCGCGGCGGATCGCCGCAAGCGAGTCGTCGTCATTCGTGCGGCCCCACCCGAACGGCGTTCCCGCCGCGGCCGCGGGGCCGCCGATCGCCCATCCGCCGAAGCCGATGTCGCTGACGGTCATCCCGGTCTTTCCGAATTTGCGGTAATGCATGCGCTACAACTTTACCTGCTTCACTTCGACCATCTCTCGATAGGAGCGGAGAAAACTGAGTGTCTCGGCGTCGAGGCGCGAATCGACGGTGATGATCGCCATCGCGTTTCCGCCGCTTTCATTGCGCGCGAGGTTGTACTCGGCGATGTTGATCTCGCGGTCGCCGAGGAGCGTGCCGACCTTGCCGACCACACCGGGAACGTCGCGATTGATGATGTAGATCAGGTGTCCTTCCGGTTTGAACTCCACCCGGAAATTGTTGACGGAGACGATGCGCTGATTTTTTTCATGGAACACCGTTCCGGAGATGCACATCTCTTCCGTCGCGGACGACGCGCGGAACGTCAGCAGGTTCGCATAATCACGCGGCACCGGATGCGTCGTGGAGCTGATGGCGATGCCGCGCGTCTGTGCGACCTGTTCGGCATTGACGAAGTTCACGCTCTCCGAGAGATGCGGCGTGAGCAGCCCTTTCAATGACGCGACGGAAAGGATTTTCACCAGCCGCTCTTCGACTCCCCACAATTCGATCTGCGCGCGATTGACGGGGCCGTTCAGTACCTGCGCGGCGAAGAGTCCCAGTTTTTCGGCCAGACGGATCAGCGGTGCGGCGTCGGCGTCGCCGCTCCCTTCGAACGGGAGATTGACCGCGGAGACGAAAATCGAGCCGCGCAATGCTTCGATCACCATTTCGGAGGTCTGCACGGCGACGCGGTCCTGCGCCTCGATCGTGTTCGCGCCAATGTGCGGCGAAAGAATGATGTTCTTCGCATTGAGCAGCGGATGATCGTGCGCCGGCGGCTCGTCCACATAGACATCGACGGCCGCACCGGCGAGTTTCCCGCGATTCAGCGCATCGGCAAGCGCCTGTTCGTCGTAAATGCCGCCGCGCGCGATGTTGAGGACGATCGCGCCGTCCTTCACCCGCTCGAGCTCCGCGGCGCCGAGCATGCCGCGCGTTTCGTCCGTGGAAGGTGTATGGACCGTGATGATGTCGGCCTGTTCGAGCAGTTGATCGAACGTGACTTTTGCCGCGCCGACT
>DASVUA010000227.1:0-2537 GCA_036387295.1 Thermoanaerobaculia bacterium
GATGTTGAGCAGGTGATCCTTCCACTGCTGATCGATGATCTGCAGCAGGAGGTACTTCTCGTTGAGGCGCATGTTGTCCGCGCCGATCATCGCTTCCTTCTCTTCGTAGCGCTTGTTGACCGCTTCGACGATCTTGAACTTCACCTCGTCGCGGCGGTCGCTCTCGAGGTTCACGTTCGCCGTGCGGAGATCGATGCCGAAGTAGTCGTACAGTTCGGCGTTGAGCTCCACCTCGTTCGGCTGCTCGCGGTTGTCGTCGGGATAGTGCGTGTCGACGAGAAACTCGACGATCTCGTCGGCGCCGTTGAGGATGTACTCCTTCCCTTCGCGGCCGTCGAGGATCGAGCGGCGCAGCGTGTAGATCGACTCACGCTGCTTGTTCATCACGTCGTCGTACTCGAGCAGGTGCTTGCGCGCTTCGAAGTTGCGTCCTTCGACCTGGCGCTGCGCGCGCTCGATGGCGCGTGTGACCATGCCGTGCTCGATCGGAACGCCCTCTTCCATGCCGAGGCGCTCCATGAGACCCATGATCCGGTCGCCGCCGAAGATGCGCATCAGATCGTCTTCGAGCGACAGATAGAAACGCGACGAGCCGGGATCGCCCTGACGGCCGGAGCGGCCGCGGAGCTGGTTGTCGATGCGGCGCGATTCATGGCGCTCGGTGCCGACGATGTGCAGACCGCCGACGCGCACGACTTCGTCGTGATCGCGCTGCCATTCCGTACGGATCTCTTCCTCGATTTTCTTCCGTTCGGCTGGGTCTTCGATCTCGCGCGTTTTCTGCGCGGCCATGAACTCGGGATTGCCGCCCAGGAGAATGTCGGTGCCGCGGCCGGCCATGTTCGTGGCGATCGTGACCGCTCCTTTGCGGCCTGCCTGCGCGACGATCTCGGCTTCGCGCTCGTGATACTTCGCGTTGAGCACGACGTGCGGGACGCCGTTCTTCTTCAGTGCCGCCGAAAGCGCTTCCGACTTTTCGATGGAGATCGTGCCGACGAGTGACGGCTGTCCCGTCTTCTGCTTCTCCTTGACCTCCTGCACGATCGCGTCGAACTTCTCGCGCTCGGTGCGGAAGACGAGGTCGCCCATGTCTTTGCGCTGCATGATGCGGTTCGGCGGGATGACGACGACTTCGAGTTTGTAGATCTTGTCGAATTCCGCCGCTTCGGTGTCGGCCGTACCGGTCATGCCGGCCAGCTTCTCGTACATGCGGAAGAGGTTCTGGAAGGTGATGGTGGCGAGCGTCTGGTTCTCGCTCTCGATGCGCACGCCCTCTTTCGCTTCGACGGCCTGGTGCAGACCGTCGGACCAGCGCCGGCCGGGCATGAGGCGGCCGGTGAATTCGTCGACGATGATGACTTCGCCATCGTTGACGACGTACTCGACGTCCTTGCGATACAGCGAGACCGCGCGGACGGCCTGGGTGATCGCGTGCAGCATGTCGATGTTCGCGGGGTCGTACAGCTCGATGCCGCCAAGGATCTTTTCCGCGTGCAGCACGCCTTCCTCGGTGAGGACGGCGGTGTGCTGTTTTTCGTCGATCTGGTAGTCGGTGTCTTTGATGAGGCGCGGCACGATGCGCGCCGCGGCGTAATACTTTTCCGTCGACTCTTCCGACGGGCCGCTGATGATGAGCGGCGTACGCGCTTCGTCGATCAGGATCGAATCGACCTCGTCGACGATCGCGAACACCGGATCGCGCTGCACCATCGCCTCGAGATCGAACTTCATGTTGTCGCGGAGGTAGTCGAATCCGAACTCGTTGTTCGTGCCGTACGTGACGTCGCAACGGTAGGCGACCTGCCGCTCACGATCGCCGTGCGGGTTCTGGATCACGCCGACCGTGAGGCCGAGAAACTTGTAGAGGCGCCCCATCCACTCGGAGTCGCGGCGGGCGAGGTAATCGTTGACCGTGACGACGTGCACGCCGCGGCCGGTGAGGGCGTTGAGGTAAACCGGCAGCGTGCCGACGAGCGTCTTGCCTTCGCCCGTCTTCATCTCCGCGATCTTGCCGCGGTGCAGGACGATGCCGCCCATGAGCTGCACGTCGAAGTGACGCATGTTGAGCACGCGCTTGCCGCCTTCGCGGCAGACCGCGAACGCTTCCGGCAGAAGCTCGTCGAGCGCCGCCTGCAGGTCGGCCTGCGCCGCCTTGACGGCATTCTCGTCGCGCGGCACTTCGCGTTTCGCTTCGTCGATGGCGGTGACGAAGGGCCGCAAACGGGCGCGGAACTCTTCGGTTTTCGCGCGCAACCCGTCGTCGGTGAGTACGCTCACCGCGGGCTCGAGGGCGTTGATGCGCTCGACGATCGGGCGCATGGCCTTGACGTCGCGCTCGTGTTTCGAGCCAAAGATGGCAGTCAGAATCTTGTCAATCATGGTGATCTCTCAATCAGAAGCGTGGGATTTCGCAGCAACGGCCGCGCCTGTGGGACCGCGAGAGGGAGCTCAGCAGGAGAATGCTGGAGCGCGCGGCGAAGCGGCGCCGGTGAGCGGCGCGAGGAAGCGGCGGACCGCGATCGAGACGACGCGCGGCC
>DASVUA010000228.1:0-3837 GCA_036387295.1 Thermoanaerobaculia bacterium
CGCTTCTCCACCTCTGCCGACGCGAGCACCTGGCGCGAGGTGCAGGTGTTCGAGCCGAAAGCGACAAATGACCGGCAGCTGACCAACGTCCCTCCGTTCGAGACGAACTTCCTCAAAGTCGAAGTCGTCGAGCCGAAAGAACGTTATGCGCATCTCTTCTCGGTGCACGCGCTCGGAGAAGAGATCGGGCCGCCCGAGCTCAAATCGTTCGACGGCTGCTGGACGATCAACGGGCAGCAGGCGGTGATCACGCAGCAGGGGGCGCGCGTCACCGGCGTGATTCAAAGCGACCCCGTGACGGTGCTCGACGGCGGCACCGACGGCCGCGTGGCGCGCCTCATGTGGATGCGCGGGCCGCAGTGGGGCTATGCCGCTGTGACGCTGACGGCCGATCAGCGTGCGCTGAGCGCGCTCACGTTTCATCAGAATCCGCTGACCGGCTACGTCGGACGCGCATGGTTCGGGACACGCTGCGAATCGGGGCAGAAGCTCGAGACCGCACCGCCGGTGCACTTTCTCAATCAGTCGGGGCAATGGACGATGTCCGGCCTCGCCTTCGACGATCGCGAACAGCTCGTCGAGACGCTCAGCCGCTCGACGCTCGACGAGCTGGTGAACCTGATGAAGCTCGCGCCGTCGCAGCGCTTCCGCATCGTCGCGCACGAGTTCCGCTTCGGAAAAGAAGAGAACCGCCAGCGCACCGTCGCGCGCATGGCCTCGCTCCGTGCGGCGCTCGACGCACGCGCCGTCGACTGGTCGCGGCTCGAGCTGACGCCGAGCGGAGACGAATGGCCGATCGCCGAACGGGTCTTCGCGGTACAGCGGTTGCTCTGGAGCCGGATCGATCTGCAACTGCAGTGATGCGTTGGTTGCCGGTTGCCGGTTGTCCGTTGTCGGTCATCGCAGGATCTGACTGACCTCCCGGGCAACGGGCAACTGGCAACGGGCAACTGTTGACAAAGATCCTCGACTTGACTCGCGATGAAACAACATAATCCCGCGCGTATGACGACCACTCCGCAGTACGTTTTTTACTTTGGCGATGGACATGCTGAAGGCAACGCGAAAATGAAAAACGTGTTGGGAGGAAAGGGCGCTGGATTGGCCGAAATGACCAACATCGGCGTTCCGGTCCCTCCCGGCTTCACGATCTCCACCGATGTCTGCACGTACTTTTACGCGCACGAAAAAAGCTATCCGCCGGAGCTGAAACGCGCCGTCGCGGAGAACCTGGCGAAAGTCGAACTTTCCGTCGGACGCAAATTCGGCGACGCGAAGCAGCCGCTGCTCGTCTCGGTCCGTTCCGGCGCGCGCGCTTCGATGCCGGGCATGATGGACACGATCCTCAACCTCGGCCTCAACGACGAGACGGTGCAGGGTCTCGCCGCATCGTCAGGCGACGAGCGTTTCGCACTCGATTCGTATCGCCGCTTCATTCAGATGTACAGCGACGTCGTGCTCGAGATCGATCGCGAGCACTTCGAGCACGAGCTCTTTGCCCTGCGCGACCGCGCCGGAGTGAAGACCGACGCCGAGATTCCGGCCGAAGCGCTGCGCGAGCTCGTCGCGACCTACAAGAACATCGTTCGGGAAAAGCTCGCCATCGACTTTCCGCAGGACGTGCACGAACAACTCTGGGGCGCGATCGGCGCGGTGTTCAACTCGTGGAACAACCAGCGCGCGATCACCTACCGCAAGTTGAATCAAATCCCTGATGACTGGGGCACCGCGGTCAACGTGCAGTCGATGGTCTTCGGCAACATGGGCGACGACTGCGCGACGGGCGTGGCGTTCACGCGCAACCCTTCCACCGGTGAAAAGAAGTTTTTCGGCGAGTACCTGCCGAACGCGCAGGGTGAAGACGTCGTGGCCGGCATTCGCACGCCGATGCCGATCTCGCGCGCGCAGGCATTGGAAGGCGAGAAGTCGCTCGAAGAAGCGTTCCCCGACGTCTACGAACAACTCGTCGACGTCTATCAGAAGCTCGAAGCGCATTACCGCGACATGCAGGACATCGAGTTCACGATCCAGTCGCGGAAGTTGTATCTGCTGCAGACGCGCACCGGCAAACGGACCGGGTTCGCGGCCGTGACGATCGCGTGCGAGATGGTCGACGAGGGGCTGATCTCCAGCACCGAAGCGGTCGAGCGCGTCGAAGCGAACCAGATCATTCAGCTCCTCGCGCCGGTCTTCGACGCGAAGGAAAAAAACGAAAGCGCTCACCGGCGGGCGCGTGCTCGGCCGCGGCCTTCCGGCCGGCCCCGGCGCGGCGACAGGACGCATTGCGTTCAACGCCGACAACGCCGTGCGGATGGCGCAGGAGGGGCCGGTCATTCTCGTGCGCGTCGAAACGTCGCCGGAAGACATCGCCGGCATGCACAGCGCCGCCGGCATCCTCACCACGCGCGGCGGCCTCACGTCGCACGCGGCCGTCGTGGCGCGCGGCATGGGACGCCCGTGCGTCGTCGGCGCCGGCTCGCTCCGCGTCGACTACAACAAAGGCGAACTGCGCAGCGAAGGCCACGAGCCGCTCGAAGAAGGCGACTGGCTCTCACTCGACGGCACGACGGGCGAGATCATCGGCGGCAAGCTCGCCACGCGCCCGTCGGAAGTCGTGCAGGTGCTGCTCGAAAATTCGATGGCGCCCGAGGAGTCGCACACGTATCGCAACTTCGACCGGCTGTTGAAATGGGCCGACGAGATCCGCACGCTCGGCATCCGCACGAACGCCGACACGCCGAACGACGCGCGTGTCGCGCGGCTCTTCGGCGCGCACGGCATTGGCCTCTGCCGCACCGAGCACATGTTCTTCGCTGAAGAACGCATCCTCCGCGTGCGCGAGATGATCCTGGCGCGCAACGAACAAGGGCGCCGCCGCGCGCTCGCCGAGTTGCTGCCGTTTCAGAAAGCAGACTTTGAAGGCATCTTCCGCGAGCTCGACGGAATGCCGGTCACCGTCCGTCTGCTCGATCCGCCGCTGCACGAGTTTCTGCCGCAGACCGAAGCGCAGATCTCGTCGGTTGCGCGCGAAATGAACTGGGGTTTCGTCGAGCTGCGCAACAAAGTCGCGCAACTTCACGAGCAGAATCCGATGCTCGGCCATCGCGGCTGCCGCCTCGGCATCACCTATCCCGAAATCTACGAAATGCAGGTGCGCGCGATCTTTCAGGCTGCATGCGACGTCAAGAAAGACGGCGTCGATGTGAAACCCGAGGTCATGATCCCGCTCGTCGGCACCGCGAAAGAACTGCAGCTCACGACCGACATGGTGCGCCGCGTCGCGCAGGAAGTGATGCAGGAAACCGGCATCACGGTCGAGTTCCTCGTCGGCACGATGATCGAGATTCCGCGCGCCGCACTGATTGCCGACACGCTCGGCGCAACCGCGGAGTTCTTCTCGTTCGGCACCAACGACCTGACGCAGATGACGTTCGGCTATTCGCGCGACGACGCCGGCACGTTCCTGCCCGAGTACGTCGAGAAAAAGATCCTGCCGAAGGATCCGTTCGAATCGATCGATCAGGACGGCGTCGGCCAGCTCGTCCGCCTCGGCACAGAGCGCGGCCGCAGCACGAATGCAAATCTGAAAGTCGGCGTCTGCGGCGAGCACGGCGGCGATCCCGATTCGATCCGCTTCTTCCGCTCCTGCAACCTCAATTACGTGTCGTGCTCCCCATACCGCGTGCCCGTCGCAAGACTCGCCGCCGCCCAGGCAGAGCTGGAGCACAAGCACTACGAAGGCTGACGAAACGCAGCCGTACGCACACGTTCGCCGAGAATCTTTGGTGGAGCGGCGGGCTCTTAGCCCGCCGACGTCGATCAATTCGGCGGGCTAAG
>DASVUA010000229.1:0-1952 GCA_036387295.1 Thermoanaerobaculia bacterium
AACCGGCGGGCTAAGAGCCCGCCGCTCCACTGGAGGTGAGGCTCACGAATACGCGAGCTCGACCCGGTTGCGCCCTCGTTCCTTCGCGCGATAGAGCGAGTGATCCGCGCGTTTCGCGATCGCCGTAAAGTCGTCGCCGGACGTCGACTCGGTGACGCCGATGCTGACCGTCATTCGCACGTCGGGCGCAATGTCGCTGCAATCGATCGCCGCCACGGCCAGCCGCACCCGTTCCGCCACCTCGGCGGCGCGCGCCGCGTGCGTCTCCGGCAGCACGATCAGAAACTCTTCGCCGCCGGTGCGGCCGATCTTGTCGTGCGAGCGGAGGGCGCCGCGAGCTGCATCGGCCACGCGCCGCAGCACGATGTCGCCCGCGTCGTGCCCGTACGTATCGTTGATCCGTTTGAAGTGATCGAGATCCATGGCCAGGATCGAGAGCGCTTTCCCGTTCGCACGCGCGGCGCGGAGCTGTTCATCGGCGAACGTCAGGACGTGCCGCCGGTTCGGCAGCTTCGTGAGCTCATCGGTCAGCGCCAGATCGCGCATCCGGCGAGCCGTTGCGAGATGGCGCAGCGCGAGATAGATCAGGAAGATGATGATGATCGCGCCGAGACCGATGGCGATTCGCTGCAGTTGCCGGATGCGCAGCAGCGCGCGGTTTTCCTGCTCTTTCTTTTCGGTCTCGAACTGCACGCGCAGACGCGAGAGGTGCTCTTCGCGCGTACGCTGATTGATCTTCTCGCGCACGGCCATCTGCGCCGCGCGAGCTTCGTAGGCGCCGCGCCAGTTTCCGAGCTGCGCCAATGCGTTTGCGCGCTCCTCCTCGGTCTTTTCGAGGAAGCGGTTACTCTCGACGCTCTGGAAATGCGCGCGTGCCGCGTCGAGGTCGCGCATCGCTTCGTTCATTCGTCCGAGGTACCGGAACACCGTGCCGCGCGCCAGACGCGCCTGTGCCGTAGCCTCGGGATCGTCGGCCTTCACGAACTGCGCGAGCGCCGGCTCGAGCAGCGTCAACGCTTCGGTATGACGCCCGAGCTTCGTCAACGTGACCCCGAGCGCGCGTTGCACCGCTGCGATCTCGTTCGCGTCGCCGCGCCGCTCCTCCATCTGCAAGGCGCGCTGATAGGAAGCCAGCGCGCCGAGGAGATCGCCCTTCGTATCGAGAGTCGCCGCGACGTTGTAGTGCGCCGTCGCGATGGCCGCCGCGTCACCTTCCTGTTCGTTCGCCGCGAGCACCTGACGGTAATACTCGATGGCGCGGTCGTACGCGCCGACCCTCCGGTCGGCGTACAGATTCGCGATCGCGTTCAATGCGTAGCGCTGCTGCCGTTTCGTCTGCGCCACCGCATACGACTTCTGCAGATCGTCGATGGCCGCATCGAACTCGCAGCGGTAATGGCGCAACTCGCCGCGCAGCACCAGCGCATCCGCGAGCGCATCTTTTTCGCCGCTGCGCTCGGTCAGGACGACCGCCGCCTCGTACTCCACCGCCGCTTCGTTGATGTGGCCCTCGATGTTCTCGTAGACCCAGCCGCGGCACGCGCGCAGATGCCCCACACGCGCGTCGCTGTTGCCCGGTTTCCGCAGTTCCTCCGACACGAAAGCGGCGACCTTTTTCGGCTCCGATGCCGCCAGGTCCCAGCATCTCTTGCTGACCTGATCCTCCTTCGCGTGCGCCCGCGGCGCGAGAAGCAGCATCGCGGCACATCCGGCGAGGAATGCAGCAATTTTGGGCATGGGCAAAACGATAGCCCAACTGCTACAGTGCGCGCGCATTTTTCAGGTAAAGGATGAGCACTTGACCCTCACCACCGAGTCGCGCAACGAGACCCTCAACCCGTTCGAAATCGCCGTCAAGCAGTTCAACATCGCGGCCGAGCACCTCGGCCTCGACGCAGGACTGCGCAAAGTCCTCTCCTCTCCGAAGCGTGCACTCGTCGTCTCCATCCCCG
>DASVUA010000230.1:0-7483 GCA_036387295.1 Thermoanaerobaculia bacterium
GCGCGGCGGTGCTGCCAGCGCGTTCGCATCGAACATCTGCTGCCATTCGCTGCCGCCCAGTTCGTCGCCTGTTTCGCCCAGCAGGATCACTTCGAGCGCGGCCTCATGGAAGGAAAGCCCGCAGCCATCGCGGTCGCTCTCCAGAATCCCCACCATTCCTACAGTCGGCGTCGGATAAACCGCGCGTCCCTCGGTTTCGTTGTAGAACGACACATTGCCTGAGACCACCGGCGTTTCGAGCGCGCGGCAGGCATCGCTGATGCCGCGAATGCATTCCGAGAATTGCCACATGATCTCCGGGCGTTCCGGCGAGCCGAAATTCAGGCAATCCGTAATGGCCACAGGACGTCCGCCGGATGCGGCGATATTGCGCGCCGCCTCCGCCACCGCCTGTTTGCCGCCTTCATACGGATCGAGATAGCAGTACACCGGATTGACGTCCGAGGTCATCGCCAGTGCGCGTCCTGTCTCTTTGACGCGCACGACGGCCGCGTCGCGCTTTTCGGGTCCCGCTACTGTGTTCGTGCGCACTGTGGTGTCGTACTGGCCGAAGATCCAGTTTTTCGAACAGAGATTTGCAGACGCGACGAGCCGCAGCAGCATGTCGGTGCGATCGCCGTCTTCTTCGCGCGTCCGCTCCAATACAGGCGTTACGCGATCCGCATAATCAGGACGCGCAATCGGCCGCTCGTACACCGGCGCCTCGGTGGAAATCGGATCGACCGGAATCGCGGCCGCTTCCTCGCCGTGCCAGTAGAGGCGCACGAAGCCGTCGTCCGTGACCTGGCCGACCACCGCGGCATTGAGATCCCAGCGCTCGAACGTGCGGACGACCTCGTCTTCGCGCCCCTGCTTCGCCACGATGAGCATCCGCTCCTGCGATTCGCTGAGCATGATTTCGTAGGGCGTCATGCCGCTCTCGCGCATCGGGACGCGGTCGAGATCCATCCGGATTCCGGTGCCGGCGCGGCCCGCCATTTCGAACGAGGACGACGTCAATCCCGCCGCTCCCATGTCCTGAATGCCGACTACGGCGTCCGAGCCCATGATCTCCAGACACGCTTCGAGCAGCAGTTTTTCCGTGAACGGATCGCCGACCTGCACGGTGGGGCGTTTTTCTTCGGATGCTTCGTCGAATTCGGCCGAAGCCATGGTGGCGCCGTGAATCCCGTCGCGTCCCGTTTTCGAGCCAACGTAAATGACCGGATTCCCCACCCCCTCGGCGGTGCCTTTGAAGATCTTCTCGCGCTGCGTCACGCCGAGGGAAAAGACGTTGCAGAGGATGTTGCCGTTGTAGGAAGGGTGAAACGTCGTCTCGCCGCCGACGGTCGGGATGCCCATGCAGTTGCCGTAGCCGCTGATGCCGCGGACCACGCCATCGACGAGGTACTTCATCCGCGGCGTGTCGAGCGTGCCGAAGCGCAACGAATCGAGATTCGCGATCGGCCGCGCCCCCATGGTGAAGACGTCGCGCAGAATGCCGCCGACGCCGGTCGCGGCGCCCTGGTACGGCTCGATGAACGAAGGATGGTTGTGCGACTCCATCTTGAACGCCGCCACCCAGCCATCGCCGATGTCGATCACTCCCGCGTTCTCGCCCGGCCCTTCCACCACACGCGCGCCGGTCGTCGGGAACTTGCGCAGATGCACGCGCGACGATTTGTACGAGCAGTGCTCCGACCACATCACCGAAAAGATCCCCAGCTCCGTGTAATTCGGCTCCCGCCCCAGGATCTGCAGGATGCGCTGATATTCGTCGTCGGTGATGCCGTGAGAGCGGACCAGGTCAGGCGTGATTTCGGGCGAGTGCATGCGGTGGCGATTGTATTCGTTGGCGGTTGGCGGCAACTGTCACACTCCACCGACCCCGCTCGTCTCCTGTGCGAAGGAGGCAACAATGAACAACATCGTCATTCTCGGTGGGGGGTACGGCGGCGCGCTGGCGGCGGCTCGGCTTGCGAAGCGCGGGATTGCGGTGACGCTGGTGGAGGCGCGTTCGGCGTTCGTGGAGCGCATCCGGCTGCACCAGGTGGTTGCGGGGGATGACGTGGCGTCGATTCCGTACGCGCGGCTGTTTCGCGGGCTGCCGGTGGAGCTCGTGCAGGCGAAGGTGATCGCGATCGATCGCGAGCGGAAGGTGGTGCAGACCACCGACGGCGAGGTCGCCTACGGCCGACTCATCTACGCCCTCGGCAGCGAGAGCGTCACGCCGGAGCACGCGGTGAGCGTGGCCGATCCGATCGCCGCGCGGGCGAAGGTGCGCGCGGCGCAGCATGTGGTGGTGGTCGGCGGCGGACTCACCGGAATCGAGATCGCGTCCGAGCTCGCGGAGCGGCATCCGCACCTCGACCTCACGCTCGTCCACAGCAGCAAGCTCGGCGCCGACCTCGGTCCGCGCGCGCAGCGGCACCTGCGCGAGTGGATGAGCGCGCATCACGTCACCCTGTTCGAAGAGACGCGCGTGACGGCGGTCGAGCAGGACGCGGTGGTGTTCGACACCGGCGAGCGGCTCTACGCCGGCGCTGTATTGTGGTGCGGAGCATTCAACGTGCTGGACATCCCGCGAGCCGCCGGCCTGCGCGTCAACGCGCGCGGGCAGATCGTCGTCGATGAGCAACTCCGCTCCTCCGATCCCGACATCTTCGCCATCGGCGATGCCGCGCAGTGCGGCGGTCTGCGCATGGCGTGCGCGCTCGCGATGCCGATGGGAGCGTACGTCGCGGACGTGATCGCGGGAGTGACGGACGAGCCGTTCCGCTTCGCGTTCAACGGACGTTGTATCTCCCTCGGACGCAACGACGGCATCATGCAGTTCGTGACCGCCGACGACACGCCGCGCGAGCTCGCCATCACCGGACGCGCCGGCGCGTGGGTGAAGGAAATGGTCTGCCGCTACACGACGCTCTCCTTGAAACTCGAAGCGCGCGGCGTGCACTATCGGTGGCCGAAGGCGGAGGTCGCATGACGGAAGAGTTCGAGGCGTATCGCGCGCTCCTTTTTTCGATCGCTTACCGGATGACCGGCAGCGCGGCGGACGCGGAGGATCTCGTGCAGGACGCGTTCGTGCGGTACGCGTCGGCGGATCGCGAGGTCGTGCGCGATGTGAAGGCGTTCCTCGTCACGATCCTCACGCGCCTCGCGCTCGACCGGTTGAAATCGGCGCAGAAGCAGCGCGAGGAGTACATCGGTCCGTGGCTTCCGGAGCCGGTGCTGACCGGTATCGACGGCGACCCGTACGCGCGCGCGACGCGCGACGAACAGATCGAGTTCGCGCTGCTCCGAACGCTCGAACGCCTCTCGCCGCAGGAGCGTGCGGTGTTGCTGTTGTACGAAGTGCTCGAGCACGATCACAACGAGATCGCCGAGCTGCTCGACATTTCGGCCGCGTCGTCGCGACAGATCCTGCATCGCGCGAAAGAGCGTGTGGCGGCCGAGAAGCGCCGCTTCACGCCGCCCGCCGAGGAGCAGCGGCGATTGCTCGAGAGCTTCATGTCGGCCGTCGCAAGCGGCAACGTCGATGCGCTGCGCGACGTGCTCGCGAGCGATGTCGTGGCGCTCGGCGACGGCGGCGGAAAAGCGTTTGCGGCGAAGATCCCGGTGGTCGGTTTCGACGCGGTGTCGCGCTTCTTCTTCGGCCTCGCAGCCAAATACACCGCGGGCCTCTCGATCACGATCGAAGACGTGAACGGCGCGCCTGCGTTGATCGCGCGCGCGGGCGACACGATCACGAGCATCGTCTCCTTCGCGTTCGAAGAGGGCCGCATCGCGGAACTGAACAGCGTCGTCAATCCCGACAAGCTGGCGTTTGCACAGCGGCAGATCGCGAAGGCTTAGCGCGAGTCATCCCGCGTCTTCACGCAGGACGAGCTAGCCCGAGACGCTGATCTCGCGAGCACCGTCGTCGCGCACGGTGATCTGCACGTCGACGTGCGCGTCTTCGAATTCGACGAACGCCTCTTTCGGCCATTCGATGAGCTTCACGCCCGGGCCGGCGAGAAGCTCGGGGATTCCGATCTCCAGCCATTCGCGGCGGTTTTCGGAGAGGCGATAGCCGTCGATGTGAATGATGGGCGGTTTGCCGATGCGCGGGTACTCGTGGACGATCGCGAAGGAGGGCGATGCGACGTCCTGCTCGCGTGCGCCGAGCTCCGCGGCGATGGCGCGCGCGAGAAACGTCTTGCCTGCGCCGAGGTCGCCGATCAGATGGACGACCGCATCCGGCGACAGCGTCCGCGCAATCTCACGACCGGCGAGCTCCGTCTCCCCCTCGGCCATACACGTGAAGTTCATCGCGCGAAGTTTAGCCTGACCCGGCGCCCTCTCCTGGACTGCGGCGACGCCACTCGCCGCTCTGACGGGCGCGAGATCCTTCGAACGGCTGTTATACGATTCGCGCGCTTCATCAGGGAGGCCTTTTCACGATGTCGGGACCGATCACGAATTTCATCGATCATCATTACCGTCACTTCAACGCGGCCGCGCTCAAGTCGGCGGCGCAGGATTACAACAAGCACCTCGCGAACGGCGGACAGATGCTCGTCACGCTGGCCGGCGCGATGTCGACCGCGGAGCTCGGGCTCTCGCTCGCGGAGATGATCCGCCAGGACAAAGTGCAGGCGATCAGCTGCACCGGCGCGAATCTCGAGGAAGACATTTTCAATCTCGTCGCGCACGATCATTACGAGCGCGTGCCGCACTACCGCTACTTGTCGGCTGAAGACGAGAAGCTGCTGCTCGACAAGCACATGAACCGCGTCACCGACACCTGCATCCCCGAGGCGGAAGCGATGCGGCGCATCGAAACCGCGGTGCTCCGGCACTGGGTGGAAAAAGACCAGCAAGGGAAACGGCTTTTCCCGCACGAGTTCATGTACGAGATCCTGCGCGACGGCTCGATCTCCGAGTACTACCAGATCGATCCGAAGAACTCCTGGATGGTCGCGGCGGCGGAGAAGAATCTCCCGATGTTCGTTCCCGGCTGGGAAGACTCGACGCTCGGCAACATGTACGCCGGTCACTGCATCGCCGGAGACGTGAAGAACGTCCATACGGTGCGTACGGGCATCGAATACATGATCGAGCTGGCCGACTACTACACGAAGGTCTCGTCCTGCTGCTCGATCGGCTTCTTCCAGATCGGCGGCGGCATCGCGGGCGATTTCCCGATCTGCGTCGTGCCGATGCTGCATCAGGATCTCCAGCGCACCAGCGTTCCGCTGTGGGGCTACTTCTGCCAGATCAGCGACTCGACGACGAGCTTCGGCTCGTACTCCGGCGCCGTCCCGAACGAGAAAATCACCTGGGGCAAACTGGGAGTCGACACGCCGAGCCATGTGATCGAGTCGGACGCGTCGATCGTCGCGCCGCTCGTCTTCGCCTACATCCTGGGGTGGTGATGCGCAAACTGCTGGTGTTGTCGGTTCTCGGTTTTCAGTTGTCGGTCGCCGCACAGACAAAGGTCAACAGGCAACCGGCAACACCGATCGAGCGCCACATCCGCACGCTCGCGTCCGACGAGTACGAAGGGCGCGGCCTCAACACCAGAGGGCTCGACAAGGCGGCCGATTACATCGAGAAAGAGCTGCGCGCGGCGGGTGTATGGCCGGCGTTCGGCAACTCGTACCGGCAGCGCTTTCCGGTGAAGACCGGCGTTACGCTGGGCGGGAAGAATACGCTGCGCGGCGTGGCGAGGGAGGACTGGACGCCGCTCGGATTTTCGAGCGCCGGGTCATTTTCCGGCCCCGTCGCCTTCGTCGGCTACGGCATCGACGCGCCGCCGCTGAACTACCGCGAATTCGAGGGCATCGACCTCAAAGGCAAAGTCGCGGTGATGTTGCGGTACGAGCCGCAGGAGCGCGACGAGGCGTCGCCGTTCGACGGCAAGCGCCCGAGCCGCTGGTCGGCCATGCGCTACAAAGCGATGAAGGCGCGCGATCTCGGCGCGGTGGCGGTGGTCTTCGTCACCGGACCGCTGCAGGACGAAGGAAAAGACAAGCTGCCGGCGCTCGCGAACGACGGCCCGGAAAGCCCGGCCGGCATTCCGGTGCTGCAGGTGAAGACTTCGACGGCGCAGAAGTGGCTCGATCTCGCGCAGTTCCAGAAGGACGTCGATGCGGACTTGCGTCCGCGCTCGCGCGTGCTCGACGCGACGCTTTCCGGCACCGTCGATGTGCAGGCGTCGTTTGCGAACGCGCAGAATGTCGCCGGCGTCATTCGCGGCCGCGGCAGGCTGGCGGATGAAGTGGTGGTCGTCGGCGCGCACTACGATCACCTCGGTCACGGCGGCAAAGGCTCGCTGCGGCCGAACGACACCGCGATTCACAACGGTGCGGACGACAACGCCTCCGGCACCGCCGCGGTGCTCGTCGCGGCCCGGCGCATTCACGCGCTGCTGAGCGACGCCGCCGACCGCCGCACGATCGTGCTCGCGCTGTTCTCCGCCGAGGAGATGGGGCTCGGCGGCTCGTCGTACTTTGTCGCGAATCCGCCGGTGCCGCTTCCGAAGATCGTGGCGATGATCAACCTCGACATGGTCGGCGCGCTGCGCGATGAGAAGGTGATGGCGTTCGGCACCGAGTCGGCCGCCGAGTGGAAACCGCTCGTCGACCGTATCGGCAGGGAGTTGAAGCTCGACGTCACGTCGAGCGGCGACGGCTACGGTCCCTCCGACCAGACGAGTTTTTACGCGAAGCAGATCCCGGTCGTGCACTTTTTCACCGGCTCGCACGACCGCTATCACACGCCCGACGATGACGCGAATGCGGTGAATTTCGAAGGCGCATCGCGCATCGCGGATCTCACCGCGCGCGTCGCCGCGGCGCTTGCGCGCGGCGAGGTCACGCCGCAGTACGCGCGCGCCTCGGCCGCACCGGCCATGCAGGGCGACAGCCGCGGCTACGGCGCCTACCTCGGAACGATTCCGGACTACAGCGCCATGGAGGCGACGAGCGGCGGCGTGAAGCTCGCCGACGTCCGCGCCGGCGGGCCGGCCGACCAGGCAGGCATCAAGGGCGGCGACACGCTGGTCGAGATGGCCGGCACGCGCATCGAGAATCTGTACGACATGACGTTCGCGCTGCAGGATCACAAGCCGGGCGAAACGATCGACGTCGTCGTCCTGCGCAACAACGCACGTGTGACGCTGCGCGCGACGCTCGGCTCGCGCAGCGCGCAGGCCGCGCCGGGAGGCGGCGCGCACGGATCGACCGCGCCGTTCGAGATCAAGGCGGGCAAACCGTTCGCGCAGACGTTCGAGGGGGAGCGCCATCTGAAAGAAGTTCGGCAGCTCACGTTCGGCGGCGAGAACGCCGAGGCGTACTTCAGTCCGGACGGAAAGAAGCTGATCTACCAATCGACACCCGAGCGGGGCGGCTGCGATCAGCAGTTCGTCCTCGATCTCGCCACCGGCGAGACGAAGATGGTGTCGAGCGGAAAAGGTCGCACGACGTGCGGGTATTTTGCCTATCCGGCCGGCGACCGCATT
>DASVUA010000231.1:0-5939 GCA_036387295.1 Thermoanaerobaculia bacterium
GCCCCATCCTCGTACATGCGCAGCGTCTGTCGCCCTTCGATGGCGATGAGCGCACCGACGCGTTTCGACGCCAGCACCTCGGCGGCGTTGAGAATCGCGTCGAACGGGAACTCGCTCTTTTTCACCCGGAAGAAAATCGCGAACGGCTCGCCGACCATCCGCGCCAGTGCGCGGCGAATCTCCTGTTGGAACAGCACGATGATCGCGAACGGAAGATAGAAGAGGATCTGCCGTGAGATCGCTTCGAGCGCCGGCAAATCGAGGGCGCGCGCCACGAACGTCGTCGATCCGAGGAGCATCAGCCCGATCGAAATCTGCATCGCGCGCGTGCCGCGAATCAGCGCGAGGATGTAATAGATGATCAGCGCGACGATGACGACGTCGACGGCATCGCGCCACGTGAGATCCATCGACGAAATGCTGTCGAAGAGATTCAACGCCGTCCCTCGGCGCCGGACGAATCGATCGCCTGCAGCACCTTCAGAAAATCGATCGTTTCGCGGACGTCGTGCACCCGCACGGCCGCCGCGCCGCCGCGCCGCGCTGCTGCCACCGCGGCCAGCGAGCCGGCCATGCGCGGCGCACCGCCCGGTTGTCCGGTGAGATGCCCGATGAAGGCCTTGCGCGACGCGCCGATCACGACCGGTGCGACGCGAGCCAGCTCGTTGCAGCGCGCCAGAATCTCGAGGTTGTGATCGAACGTCTTGCCGAACCCGATCCCGGGATCGACGAGGATCTGCGATGCGTCGATCCCCGCCGCGATCGCTTCGTCGCGCCACGCCGCGAGCTCGCGCGCGACGTCGCTCACCACTTCGTCGTACTGCGGGTTGTTCTGCATCGTGCGCGGCTCGCCGCGCATGTGCATCAGGATCGCCGGCACGCCGCGCCGTGCGACCAGCGTGCGCATCTCCGGATCGTGCCGCAGCGCGCTGACGTCGTTGACGACGTTCGCCCCCGCATCGAGCGCGGCCGCGGCGACGCGCGCTTTGCGCGTATCGATCGAGATCGGCACCCCGCTGCGCTTGCGGATTCCTTCGATCACCGGAATCACGCGCGCGAGCTCTTCGTCGATCGAGATCTCTTCCGATCCGGGCCTCGTCGATTCGCCGCCGATGTCGACGATCGCCGCCCCCTCGCTCAGGAACCGCAGCGCCGCTTCGATTGCAACCTGACGATCGAAGTGCACGCCGCCATCGCTGAACGAGTCGGGCGTCACGTTCACGATCGCCATCACCGCGGGGGTGAACGGCGAGCCGAGAACGCGGAAGAGGGAACGGTCAGGCTCCACGTCGTTCCGCGTTCCGCGCTCCCTCTGCTCCGTGCATGGTCTACACGTCTCGCTCGCGAACGATGTTGGCGCCGAGGGCGTTGAGCCGCTCGTCGATCCGCTCATAGCCGCGGTCGATCTGATGGATGTTGTGGATCGTGCTGTCGCCTTTCGCGCAGAGCGCGGCGAGCAGCAGCGCCATGCCGGCGCGGATGTCGGGGCTCGAGATCTCGCCGCCGTGCAGGCGCGCGCCGCCGACGATGATCGCGCGGTGCGGATCGCAGAGGATGATCCGAGCGCCCATGCCGATCAGCTTGTCGGTGAAGAAGAGGCGCGACTCGAACATCTTCTCGAAAATCATCACCGTCCCCTCGGCCTGCGTGGCGATGATGATCATGATCGACAGCAGGTCGGCGGGAAAGAGCGGCCAGGGGCCGTCGTCGATCTTCGGCACCGCGGCCCCGATGTCGTAGCGCACGCGCAGTTCCTGATCTTTCGGAACGCGGATGTTCTGCCCTTCGATCTTGATCTCGACGCCGAGCTTTTCGAGCATGTGCCGCACCGCGTACATGTGCTCCGGCACCGCGTCTTCGATCAGCAGCTCGCTGCGCGTCACCGCCGCCAGGCCGATGTACGAGCCGACTTCGATGTGATCGCTGTTGATGTAGAAGTCGCAACCATGCAGCGAGTCGACTCCCTGAATGCGGAGCGAGTTCGTGGCGATGCCGTCGATCTTGCCGCCCATCTTGTTGAGGAGATGACAGAGATCCTGCACGTGTGGCTCGGCGGCGGCGTTGTAGATGAGCGTCTCGCCGTCCGCGAGGACCGCGGCCATGACGGCGTTCTCTGTCGCGGTGACCGAGGCCTCGTCGAGGAACATCTTGCGCGCCTTCAGCGTGCGCGCCTGCATCCGGTACTCGTGCGCCGACACCTCGATCTGCGCGCCGAGCGCTTCGAGCGCGAGAAGATGCGTATCGACGCGGCGGCGGCCGATCGCATCGCCGCCCGGCTTGGCCACCGAAACGCGGCCGCAGCGCGCGAGCAGCGGTCCGGCCAGCAGGATCGACGCGCGGATTTTCTTCGAAAGCTCGATGTCGGGATCGCAGCCGATGTCGCCCTTCGCATGGACGCGGACGACGTTCTGCTCGAGCCGCTCCACGCTCGCGCCGAGCCCTTCGAGGATCTGCAGCATCACCCGCACGTCCTGAATGTCCGGCAGGTTGCGCAGCGTGACCGGTTCGTCCGTCAACAGACAGGCTGCCAGGATCGGCAACGCGGCGTTCTTGTTTCCACCCGGACGGATCGTGCCTTCGAGCCGGCGGCCACCTTCAACAACGAATCGTTCAGCCATTTGGGCGCGGATTGTATACGTTGCGTGATGGCGCGCCTCGGCCGTCGGCCGGAATTGAAAATTGAAAATTGAAAATTGAAAAAACGGACGTCGGCTTGTCGCGAACGCCTCCTATCTTTCAATTTTGCATTTTCAATTTTCAATTCCGGCCGACGGCCGGCTTCGCCTGATAACATGCGGACCAGCCATGATCGTCGCCCCTCTCTCCTCCGGTAGCGCCGGAAACGCCTACTGGTTCGAGAGTGACGGAACGGCGATCCTGGTCGATGCCGGGATCGGCCCGCGCGAAACGAAGAAGCGGCTCGAGATCGTCGGCCGCAACATCGAGAATCTCTCCGCGATCGTCCTGACGCACGAGCACTCCGATCATCTGCACGGCGCGGAGAAAATCGCGCGCAAGTACCAGATCCCGATTTACCTGACCCGCGGCACGCTCGATGCCTCTTCGATCGACGCGAACGAAACGAAGACCGTGGTGTTCGACAACGACACCCACTTCACCATCGGCGAGCTGCAGGTGCACGCGCGGCGCACCATTCACGATGCGGCCGATCCCGCCTGCTTCGTCATCGAAGCGCGCGACGGCACACGCGTCGGCCTCGCCAGCGACCTCGGGCATGTGAACGAGGAGGTCGTGAAGCACCTCAGCGGTTGCGACGGTCTCTTTTTCGAAGCGAATCACGATCTCGACATGCTGCGGGGCGGCACGTATCCCTGGTCGCTCAAGCGCCGGATCATGTCGCGCTTCGGCCATCTCTCGAACGACGACTCGGTGCACGCGGTGCAGCGCCTGCTCGGCGCGGAGCTGAAGACGCTCTGCATGATTCACCTCTCGCAGAAGAACAATCACGAGTCGATCGTCCGCGAAATGTGCACGCGCCTTCTGCGCCGCACCGGCGCCAGCATCGACTTTGCGATCGCGCGGCAGTTCGAGCCGACGGGCCTCTTCGACGTCGCACGCCGCAGACCTCGCGCAACGCCGCAAGGCCAACTCTCCCTCTTCTGACCTCGAGTGCGGAACTGCCGTCGCCGCACTCCAGATACAATCCGCCGCGCCATGAAAGCCACCGTCACCGTCGAGCTCAAACCCTCCGTCCTCGATCCGCAGGGAAAAGCCATCGAGCACTCCCTCTCCTCGCTCGGATTCGCCGGCGTGGAAGATGTGCGCGTCGGGAAGATGTTTCGCATCTCGCTTGCGGACACCGGCCAGACACGTGAAGAGATCGAATCGCAGCTTCGGCAGATGTGTGAACGCCTCCTCGCCAACACCGTCATGGAAAAGTTCTCCTTCACGGTCGAGGAGTAGCGTCGCCGCGCTCCTGCTGCTCGTCGCGTTCAGCGCCTTCGCGCAGCGCGACGCCCTGGCTCCCGTCACCACTCGCGACAAGAAAGTGATTCGTCGCTGGGCGCTCCCCGGCGACCCGCGCGGCCTCGCCATCGGCAACGACGGCACGATCTACGTCGGCCTCGCCGAGCCGCAGACCGTCATCGGCGTCGACGGGACGACCGGCGCGATCAAGCAGCGGCTCGTGCTCGATTCCGCGGAGATCGCATCGACCAAAGAGCTCGTCTCGATGCGGACGAATCCCGACCGCACGCGCCTCTTCATCGCGAACGGCAGCGACGAGAGCGCGACCATCCTGTCCCTTCCGACGCTGGGCGTGCTGCGCGAGATCACGACGGAAGGAGAAGCGATCCGCGACATCGTTCCCGATCCCAAAGGTCGCTACGTGTATCTCCTCGGACGGCGCGTGCACGTATTCGACAGCGAGGGCGACACCGAGTTGCGCACGCTTCCGATCAGCGACCCGATGGCGATCGCCGCGAGCGCGAACGGCGCGTTTCTCGCCGTCGTCGCGCGCGAAAACTTCGGCAACGCGGACGCCAGCGCGGTCGTGCTGTACGACACGAAGAATTTCACCGTCGTGTCGCGCGAATCGCTGCAGACCGAGAACGCGATCGAAAGCGTGATGTTCGCCGCGCGCGACCGTTCGCTCGTCGCGTTCAGCCGCAACTCGCTCTTCGAAAAGCAGGTCGGCGTGAAGGGGCTGGTGAACAGCAATCACGTCTGCATTCCGGAACGAAGCGGGCCGCAGATCGCGACCCTCACCACCAGCGACACACAGCTCGTTTACGCGGAACGCCGCTGCAGTGCGAGCGGAACCTTCACCGGCTCCGCGCGCGGCGTGAATCCGGCCTCGCTGTACGGCGTCGACGCATATGCCGTGGCATTCGACAAGAAGACGAACGCGATCGTGACAACCGATCGCAACGGTTTCCTCACCATCTACAACATGCCGCGCGCCGCGGTCGCGCAATGACGGCGGCGCGGGCGATCGACGGGATAAACTCACTCTCATGAAATTCGGCGTCGTCGTTCTCCCCGGCTCGAACTGCGATCACGATGCACTGCACGTGACCAAGGACGTCCTCGGCGAGGACTCGCAAGTGCTCTGGCACAAAGAGACCGACCTCAAAGGGTCGGATGTCGTCATCATCCCCGGCGGCTTCGCGTACGGCGATTACCTCCGCGCCGGCGCGCTCGCGAAGTTCGCCCCGATCATGGCGCCGATCCGGCGTCACGCGGAAAACGGCGGCCTGGTGCTCGGCATCTGCAACGGCTTTCAGGTGCTGACCGAAGTCGGCCTGCTGCCCGGCGCGCTGATGCGCAACCAGCACCTCCGCTTCCTCAGCCGCGACGTGCATCTGCGCACCGAGGAGACGGACACGCCGTTCACGTCCGAACTGCAGGCGGGCGAAGTGTTTCGCGTTCCGATCGCGCACGGAGAAGGGAACTACTTCGCGGATGACGCGACGCTCGACGAGCTCGAGCTCAACCGCCAAGTGATCTTCCGCTACAGCGACGAAAACGGCCGCATCACCGCGGACGCAAATCCAAACGGCTCCGCGCGCAACATCGCCGGCATCTGCAACCGCACCCGCAACGTCGTCGGCATGATGCCCCACCCCGAACGCTGCGCCGAACCGATCCTCGGCAACGCCGCCGGCCTCGCCATCTTCAAATCCATCGCCGCCGCCTTCGCCCGCGCCTGAAGGCGCGCGGATGTGGAGCCGGTAGCTCACGCCCCGGCCCAACTCACCTCGTCGTCCTCGTGGAGCGGCGGGCTTCAGCCCGCCGGCAGCAAAAGAGAAGCTCGGCGGGCTAAAGCCCGCCGCTCCACCAAACACGCGACGTTCATCGAACTCCTGCGTCCCGCAAGCAGAAGAACGTCCCGACAGGCTCACGCCCAGCGTTCCACTCACCTCGTCCTGGTGGAGCGGCGGGCTCTTAGCCCGCCGACAGCAAAAGAGAAGCTCGGC
>DASVUA010000232.1:0-6435 GCA_036387295.1 Thermoanaerobaculia bacterium
CTCTTAGCCCGCCGGTCTTTCTGATTCCTCGGCGGGCTAAGAGCCCGCCGCTCCACCGGTGACCGTGGCGATGATTTTTGGCCGGGGAGTTTCTGCTTTAACTTCAGGACGGGGGCGAAGAGGTCGCCGGTTTCGTGCAGGCGGGCGATCGCGTCGTCGGGCGTGAATTCGAGCGGCGTGCCGCGCTCGAGCTCTTCCCACGTCACCGGCATCGAGACCAGCCCGCGATTCGCGCGCAGCGAATAGACCGCCACCGTCGTCTTGTAATCGGCGTTCTGGCTCCAGTCGATGAACACCTTGTTGCGCCGCAGCGTCTTCGTCATTTTCGAAACGATCAGTTTCGGGTGGCGCCGCGCCATCTCGTCCGCGATCACCTGCGCGAACGTTTCGGTCAGCTCGTGAGACGCACCGCTGTTGAGCGGTACATAGACCTGAATCCCTTTCGATCCCGAGACCTTCGCAAAGCACTCGAGCTGCAGCAGCTCGCGCAGCAGCAGCGCGACGCGCGCGCAGTCGTGAATGTCCGCCCCTTCGCCCGGGTCGAGATCGAAGACGACATGCGTCGCGACCTCGATGCGCGGCACCGTGTGAAGAAAGGGATGGAGCTCGATGCCGCCGGCGCCCGCGATCCACGCCAGCGTCTTCGCGTCATTCACCACGATGTATTCGATGGGTGGGCCGCCCTCGCGCCGCGGAACCGGAAAGCGTTTCACCCAGGCAGGCGTGAACGAAGGGGCGTCTTTCTCCCAGAAGAATTCGCCCGGAATCTCGTCGACGTAACGGCGGAACGACAGCGGCCGGTTGCGCAGGTGGGGGAGGATGAACCTGCTGATGCTCTTGTAGTACGCGACGGCGTCCGCTCGCTGCATGCTAAGATTTCGCCATCCCACGACTGCAACGTGAATCGCTTGATGGGGAGGGTGTGATGGGTGAGGTCAGGCTGTTTCAGATCTGCCATGAGGGCGATCTCACGGTCGAGGTGTCGCATGTGATGCGGCGTCTCGGCGCGGAGCCGAGTTTCGATCAGAGCTGGCAGGTCTTCCTGCCCGAGGGGCGGCATGCCGCGCCGCTCGTCCGGTATGTGCGGGCGCAACTCGCGCCGGAAGCGCGCGTGCTCGTGGCGTGCTCGCAATTCACCACCGCGCGCGACTTTCTTCTCGTGCGCCACAGCCTCACGCCGGGCGCCGACTACTCCGAGTTGCACGACGCGCTCGACCGCCTCGGCGATGTGATTCCGCTGCCCTTCGAGTCGACGTTCGTCATTCGCAGCGAAGACCGCACCGACGTGCGCACCCTCGGCCTCGCGCTGAGCGAGCTCTGTCCCGACGAATCGCTCATGGTGACCGGCATCAGCCACGACTGGGCGTATTCGAACTCGGGCGTCTCGCGCATGTACGTCGGCGACGCAATGCCGGACGCGCAGTTCAGGGCGTTTTGAACCGCAAGTCGTCCGAGGTCGCTTTCGCTCGTCGGCGGGCGCACGCAATGGCACGAGCGGTCGATTGTCTGTCGTGAACGGTCGGCACGGAACAGATTCTCTCTACCTCTGGTAGAGATCTTGTATCTTGCCGCGCACATCGAGCGGTTCCCAAAGAAAGAGTAAGGAGAAGGAATGGCGACAGCCACCACTCAGAAACACCCGAAGGGGCTTTACGTTCTCTTTGGGAGCGAAATGTGGGAGCGCTACAGCTTCTACACCGTGAACGCGATGCTCGCGCTCTATCTGCGCGACGCGGTCCAGGGCTTCGGATTCACGGCCGCACAGGCGACGGGCGTTTCCGCGACCTACCTCGCTGCCGTTTACGGCTCGCCGCTGATCGGCGGTCTGATCGCCGATCTCTACCTCGGATTTCGAAGGTCGATCATCATCGGCGCCGTCTTCTTCATCGCCGGTCACGCGCTGCTCGGCATTCCAGGAAACATCTACCTCGTCTACGCCGCGCTGGCGTGCCTCGTCATCGGCAACGGCTTCTTCAAGCCGAACGTCTCGTCGATGGTCGGCAACCTCTATCCCGAGGGGAGCCCGCTCAAAGACAAGGCGTACCTGATTTTCTACATGGGCATCAACATCGGTGCGACGCTCGCACCGCTCGTAGCGGGATTCGTGCGGCCGAAGTGGGGCTTCCACCCCGCGTTCGCGCTCGGCGCGGCCGGCATGCTCATTTCTCTGATCGTCTTCATCTCCGGCACGAAGCACGTGCGGCACGCCGACCGGATCCGCGGCAAGAGTGACTTCGCGCGCAGAGACGGCTCGACGGCGAATCAGGACGCGGTCGCGACGACCGAAGACCTGCCGCCGGTGATGAATGAAAAAGCGCAGGCGATGGCCGACGTTGCGGAATGGAAGCGGATCATGGCGCTCATCGTCGTGTTCCTGATCGTCATCGTCTTCTGGATGATCTTCCATCAGAACTCGCTCACGCTGACGTTCTGGGCCGAGGACCACACGCGCTGGACGTTCATCGAAGCCGGCGGCATCCTCTCGAACGCAATCAATCCTCTGTACATCATCCTGTTGTCGCTGCCGCTGGCCGCGTTCTGGACGTTCCTCGAGAAACGCGGCATGGAGCCGTCGACGCCGACGAAGATGATGTTCGGCATGATCCTCACCGGCCTCTCGATGCTCGTGCTCTACTTTGCCTCGACCGCCAACGGATTCACGGCGCCGGCGTTCCGAGTCGTGAAGGCAGAAGGCACGCAGGCCTACGTGCAGATCGCCCAGGAAGCGCGCGACTATCTCAAGATCACCACCCCCGCGACGCAGGTCGAGGTGATGGAAGAAGGCAAGCCCGTTCAGAAGGAAGTGTGGCCGGTGACCGTCAACGGCGGCGCCGTGCAGCCGAACGACTTCGTCCGCCTCGAGAGCCACACTCCGACGCAGATCATCACGTCGCCGACCACCAAGGCCTCGCTCTGGTGGCTGATGCTCCTCTACCTCATCATCTCGCTCGGTGAGTTGATGCTGAGTCCCATGGGCCTCTCGCTCGTGTCCAAGGTTGCGCCGGTGCGTTGGCGAGGTCTGATGATGGGCGGCTGGTTCCTCGCGACGGCGATCGGAAACGCGCTCACGGCCATCGGCGTGTACTGGGACCGCTGGAGCCACGCGCGCTTCTTCCTCACGCTCGCCATCATGGCCTGGATCATGGCCGCGGTCCTGTTCGTCCTTCTTCGGCCGCTGAAGAAAGCGATGCCCGGGGTTTAGTGCAGCTCGAAGAAAATGTTCCTCTCGCGCCGTTGACCACCATCGGAATTGGTGGTCCGGCGCGATTCTTTTTTCGCGCGACCACTGTCGACGAATTGCGCGACGCATTGCGCTGGGCGCGCGACAACGACACGCGCGTCTTCATCCTCGGCGGCGGCAGCAATCTGCTGATCTCCGACGCCGGGTTCGACGGGCTCGTCATTCAGCTCGATCTCCGCGGCATCACGGTGGAAAGCGAAGACGCCGAGAGCGTGATGGTGAAAGCGGCGGCAGGGGAGCCGTGGGAGCCGTTCGTCGCCTACACCGTCGAAAACGGCTGGGCGGGAGTCGAGTGTCTTTCCGGCATCCCCGGCTCGACGGGCGCCACGCCGATTCAGAACGTCGGCGCGTATGGCCAGGACGTCAGCGAGACGATCGTGCGCGTCGAGACGTTCGACCGCAACATCGGCATCGTGGTCTGGTTCACGAACTGGGAGTGCCGCTTCGGCTATCGCTCCAGCCTCTTCAAGAATTACGAGCGCGATCGCTACGTCGTGCTTTCCGTCACCTTCCGCCTGCGGCGCAATGGACGCGCGGCGGTGAAGTATCCGGAGCTGCAGAAATTCATCAACGAGCGCGGCGTGTCGCTGGACGACCTCGCGGGCGTGCGCGAATCCGTCATCGCGATTCGCAAACGCAAAGGGATGGTGCTCGACGCGAACGATCCCGACACGCGCAGCGACGGCTCGTTCTTCATGAACCCGGTGCTCACGCTCGCGCAATACGACGAATTCGCGCGCCGCGCGCCCGAAGCGCCGCATTTCCCGTCCGGCGATGAAGTGAAGCTCTCGGCTGCCTGGCTGATCGAGCACGCCGGCTTCACGAAAGGCTTCACCCACGGCAACGTCGGCCTTTCGAGCAAGCACTCACTCGCGGTCGTCAATCGAGGCGGCGGAACGGCGGCCGAAGTCGTCGAGCTCGTGCAGATGATCCAGGCCGCTGTGCGCGAAACGTTCGGCGTAGAAATTCACCCCGAGCCCAATTTCATCGGCTTCGACTGAACGCCTTTGCAAGTGGAGCGGCGGGCTTCAGCCCGCCGATTGATGCCCGGCGGGCTAAAGCCCGCCGCTCCACCAAACGCGCGTCGCGCTGTTTACGCGGGCGGGCGTTCGCTCGTCGGGACGAGCCGCACCTGCGACTTGCGGGCTTCTTCGCGCTCGCGCATGCGCTGCTTCTTTTTCTCGAGCGAATCGGCGTCGTTGCGAATCACGGCGGAGCGCACGAGCGTATTGATCGCGAGCGCGTACTGCGCATCGGGAGCGTCGAGCTTGATCCCCGACTTGTAGACCATGCCGCCGGTAGTCGGAGCGAGATGGCTCCAGACGACGGTAGCCGTCACAGTCACCGAGACGTCGCCGCGGCGGAACCACAGCTTCGCACGCGTGCCGATGCGCACCGGCTGCGGGTGCGAGATCTGCGCGCCATTGAGCGAGAGATTGATCACCGCGATTTCCGCTGCGCCGAAACTACCGGTGAGCGGCTCGATCACGATGAAGCGATCCCCTCTGCGAACGTCTACGACTTCGATTGACATGTCAGGAACGGCGCGATTCTAACGGCTTTCTCCATACGGTGCGAGTTTTTCCCATACAGTGCCTGTGACGGGCACAGCTGTGAACGCTCCGCGGTTCCGCGCATCGCGTGCGGCGAGTTGTTAACCCGGACCGCTCCTCCGCCGTAGTACAGGGCGAAACAACGGAGGGAACACCCATGGAACTCATCCCCATCATCGCCATCGTCAGCATGTCTGCCGTGACCGTGCTGATCGTCTACTTCGTCACCCGTGGCCGTCAGCGGCGCATCGAAGCGCAGGTCATGATGCAGACGCGGCTCATCGATCGCTTCACCTCGGGGCCGGAGCTCGCCGAGTTTCTTCAATCGCCTGCAGGCCGGCAGTTCGTCAATGCGGTCGAGACGTCGCCCGCCGCCCACAGCGGTCAGCGGATCATGACCGGCTTCAATCGCGCCATCGTCCTGACGATGCTCGGCCTCGCGTTTCTCTTTCTCACTATTTTTTCCGACGACGACTTTGTCGTTCCGGCGGCCATCCTCTTCTCGCTCGGCCTCGGAAATCTGTTCGCAACGCTTCTCTCGTACAAGCTCTCGTCGAAGCTCCTGGGCGAGGCAACCCGTGAGTCATGAACACTCTCGCCATGACACTCCCTGCACCTCTCGCTGAAGAGGCTCGAGGACGCACCGGAAGCGGCGCGCCGATGGAAGAAGCTCGCTTCGAGCTCTTCTATCGGCGCAACGCCGGCAATCTCTGGTCGTATCTGTACCGGATGACCGGCGACGCGGCGACGACCGATGACCTGCTGCAGAAGTCGTTCGTCCGCTTCATCCGCGCGAATCCGCTGCTCGCGAGCGAGGAGCACATGCGGCGCTGGATGTTCCGCACCGCGACCAATCTCGCGCTCGATCACTTCCGCGAGACCAAACGCGAGCGCTCCCGCGAGCCCGAAGCCGCGCCGCCCGAGCACGCGACCGAGTCGCGCGACGCGCTCCGTCACGACATGATGAAAACGTTCGCCGAGCTCAAGCCGCGCGAGCGTGCGCTGCTCTGGCTCGCACACGTGGAAGAAGCGGATCACGAGGACATCAGCGCGGCCCTCGGCGTGAAAACGAAAAGCGTCAAAGTGCTGCTGTTCCGGGCGCGCAAGCACCTCGGCGAGCTGCTGACGAAAAAAGGCCTCGCGCCGGAGCGTGCGCGATGAGCGAGCCGTGCCGCTTCGAGCCGCAGGTGCTGCGCGCCGCCGCGGAGGATCGCTGGACGGCCGCACTGCGCGAGCATCTCGGCGACTGCGACGATTGCGTCGCCGCGATGTCGGTCGCTCCATGGATGACGCAATTCACACGCATTCACGACCGCGAGCACAGGCTCCCCGATCCGGCCGTGATCTGGCTCAAAGCGAAACTGCTCCAGGGTGTCGCCGACGTCGATCGCGTATCGCGCCCGATGGACATCGTGCAGCTCGTCGCCTATGCCGTGGTGGCCGGCGGATGGGCGGGTCTGCTGCTGTGGCGCTGGGACATGATCGAAGCGTGGCTGCGCACATTCACGCCGTTCGGGATGGTCGAAAGCGTCGCCCGCGCCGAAACGCTTTCCGTTTCCTTCTTCGCGCTGCTCTTCGTGCTCGCCTCCATGACCGTCATGGTCGCGCTGCACACGATTCTGGCGGAAGAGTGATGCGGAG
>DASVUA010000233.1:0-2254 GCA_036387295.1 Thermoanaerobaculia bacterium
CGGGTTCATCGACGAGGTCGACCGCTTCGATTCGCTCTTCTTCAATATCTCGCCGCGCGAAGCCGAAATGCTCGATCCACAGGAGCGCCTCTTTCTCGAGGTGGCGTGGGAGTCGATCGAAGACGCCGGCTATTACCCCGAGATCCTCGCGCAGGAAGACGGCTCGCGAAACATCGGCGTGTTCGTCGGCGCGGTCTGGGCGATGTACCAGATGCTCGGGGTGGAGGAAAAACATCTCGGCAATGAGATGGTTCCGAATTCCTTCCTCTGGAGCGTCGCCAACCGTGTTTCCTATGCATTGAATCTGTCCGGCCCCAGTCTCACAGTCGATACGGCGTGCTCCTCGAGCCTCACCGCGCTCTATCTCGCCTGTGAGGCCATCCAGGGGGGAGAGTGCTCCGGCGCAATCGTGGGAGGCGTGAATCTCGACCTCCATCAGGCGAAACAGGACATCAATCAGCACGGCGGTGCGCTGTCGGCGGACGGCGTCTGCCGCACGTTCGGCAAAGGCGCCAACGGGTATGTGGCCGGCGAAGGAATCGGCGCACTGTTTCTCAAGCCTCTCGATCGCGCGGTGCAGGACGGCGACAACATTTACGGCGTCATCCGAAGCGCGGCCGTCAGCCACGGCGGCAAGACCAGCGGCTACACGGTTCCGAACCCGAAGGCACAAGGGGAACTGATTTCCAATGCCCTCCGCAAGGCAGACGTGGACGCGCGGACGATCGGATATGTCGAGGCCCACGGCACCGGCACCGAGCTGGGCGACCCGATCGAGATCACGGGGCTGAACAACGCGTTCCAGCCTTATGCGGTCGATCATCAGAGCTGCGCCATCGGCTCGGTCAAGACCAATGTCGGCCATCTCGAAGCGGCTGCCGGTGTCGTCGGCGTCTCCAAAGTGCTTCTGCAGATGAAGCACCGGCAGATCGTCCCCTCACTGCATTCGTCCGAGCTCAACGAGTTCATCGACTTTGAACGTTCGCCGTTCTATGTCGTGCAGAAGCTCGAGCCGTGGGAAGGAAAACTGGTCGACGGCGTGCGCGCTCCATTGCGCGCGGGAATCAGCTCGTTCGGCGCGGGCGGCTCGAACGCACACATCATCCTCGAGAGCTATGACGCACCGCCGCGCCTGAAGCAGGACGCCGGCGGCGCGCGGACCTTGATCTTTCCTCTCTCCGCCAGGACCGAGGAGCAGCTGCGCGAGAGCGCCATCCGCCTGGTCACGTTTCTCGAGCAGCACGACGTCGATCTCGACGATGCCGCCTTTACGCTGCAGCAGGGACGCAAGTCGTTCGAGCATCGTTTGGCCATCGTCGCCAAGACGAAACAAGAGCTGCTCGAGAAACTGACCGCATTCATTGAAGGAAAGCGCGCCGATCTCGCGCTCGGACACGCAAAAGGCGGCGAGGCGGTGACGCGCCTTCTCGGCCGGCGCGAAAAGCAAGAATTCATCCGCCTCGTCTCCCAGGGCCGCGACCCACAGAAGGTGGCGGGATTGTGGGCCGAAGGCCTGCTCGCCGATTGGCAGGGCGTTCAACCGAACGGCTCGGAGCAGCGAATCTCCCTGCCGACCTACCCGTTCGCCGACCGGCGTCATTGGGCGAGCAGCGAATCCGCCATCCGCCGCGTGCAGCGGCCGGTGGCCGGAGTCCATCCGATGGTCGATACCAACGAGTCGACCTTCGAGCGCCAGCTCTTCAAGAAGACGTTTCACGAGCGCGATTTCTTCATTTACGACCATCACGTCTCCGACATCCCCACGCTGCCCGGTGTCGCGTATCTCGAACTGGCGCGCAAAGCCGGCGAAATTGCGGCAGGGCGAAAAGTCCAGAAGATCCGGAACATCCTCTGGATCAGCCCGATCGCGATTCAGAACGGCGCGCCCAAAGAAGTCTTCATCGAACTGAAGCCGAGCGGGGAGAGCGTGCAGTTCGAGGTGTTCAGCGAAGGTCCGGGCGGCAGCAAGGTCCCGCACTCACAGGGCAAACTGGTCTATGCGACCGCGGGTGAAATGGCCGCCGCGCCGGAGTACATCGACCTGCAGGCAATCCGCGCGCGCTGTGCGAAGGTCATCGACGGCAGCACCGCCTATCCGCTCTTCAAATCGTTCGGTCTGAATCTCGGACCGAGTTTTCAGGTATTGCAGGACGTCTACAAAAACGACGCGGAGACGCTCGGCGTTCTGCAGTTGCCGTCGTTCCGCGAGCACGATCTGCAAAACATGGTGCTGCACCCCTCCCTCGTCGACGGC
>DASVUA010000234.1:0-1746 GCA_036387295.1 Thermoanaerobaculia bacterium
CGCCCCGCCGCTCCACCAAACACCGGCGACCAGCAGCGAAGGAGCCCGAGACGGCGCTCGCGGGAAACCTCAACGTCATTAAGATGCTCGCCGTGAGCTGGATCGTGCGTGCCGCGCTTGCGCTTTGGGGGCTTTCGCTGGCTGTCGGCTTGTTGCCGCGGCTTGCGTTTCGTGCGGGGGCGAACGCGCTGCCCGGGGCCTTGCAGCACGAGGGATTCCGCGCCTCCGTTCCCATGTGGCAGTTCGGGCTCGTCCTCCTCCTGCCGTTTCTCGTCACGCTGGCCGGACAACGCGTCATCCCTCTGCTCGCGGATCGCCGGTGGGCCGCATGGGCGTTCTCCGCCATGCTCGCGCTGGCGCCGGTGACGCTCATGCACTACGGCACGTTTCGCCATGTCGTCCTGCACGGCGTCGCGGCGGCAGGGATCGTGTTCGCACGGAGGCTCGAGCCGCGGTTCTCGCGCTCGGACGTGCTGCTCGTCCCGACGCTGCTCAGTCTCTACTTTGCGTTTCTCGACACCGGATTCGGCAAGACGCCCGCCGCGACGTTCTTTCGCGCCGCGGTCGCACTGCTCGCGCTGCGGCTCCTGGCCGGTGCGATCTCGAAACAACCTCGTCCCGCGATCGCCTTCGCCGCCGCCCCTGCCGCGTTCCTCTTCCAGATGCATCTTCTCGATGCGCGCGTGGCAGGACCGCTCGCGCTCTTCTGGCTCATCGCGACGCCGATCGCGTTGACGCGAGTCGATCCGCGCAAGGTGCTGCGCATCGCGACCTGGACCGCGTTCCCGATCGCGGCCGCGGCATTTCCGCTCGCGCTCATCGGCGCGACCTCGATGCCCCCTCTCGATTTCTTCGAGGACGGCCATTCACTCCTTCCCGCCTCGGAGATGGCGCGCGGCGAGCTGCCGTACCGCGACATCATCCCGATGCACGGCCTCCTCACCGACGGCGGCTTCGACCTCGCGGCGATGCAACTCACCGGACCCGAGCTCGGGAGCGTGCTCGCGGCGCGCCGTCCTCTCGCGGCGCTCACCGCCACCGCGATCTACTTCACCGCGCTGGCCGTCCTCTCGAGCGCGGAGCTCGCGCTGCTGACGGCGTTTCTCTCGCTGGCGATCTTTCCCACCGCATCGCTCTTTCCGCGCGTCGTCGTCCCGCTCCTCGCGCTCGCCTGCGCCGCCGCCGCGACGCGCCTGCGCGCGCCGCGCTGGTTCGTCCCCGCGGGCGCGCTGGTGGCTTTGTCGGTGCTGATCAGTCTCGACTTTGCACTCTGCAGCGCGGTCATCGCCGCGCTGGCCGCGCTGCGCGCACGCGCGGCCGTGCCGCTCGTGAAAGGCTTCGCCGTCGTCGCCGTGCCGCTGTTGCTCCTCATGGCGCTGCTCGGCTTTCTCCCGCACTTCATCACCGCCACGTTCGGCGAAGTGCTGGGAGAGAGCGGCGTCTATGTCATCGGGCCGCTCGAGCTCCCCTCCGGCCTCCGCACGCTCGCGGAGATGACGGGCGCCGTTTCGCATCCGCAGTTCTTCGCGATGATGATCTGGTTCGTGGCGCTGATCGGCGCGTCGGTGGTGCTCGCGCGCTCGCCCTTCCGCGCACGCCGCGCCGATGCGCTCTGGCTCGTGGCCGGCTGGATGGTGCTCGCCGGCGCCGCGTGGGTGGTGCGCCGCCATCATTACTTTGCGTTCGCCCTCGCGCCGTTTCTCGCGGGCGCCCTGCTCGCGGTGCGCCGCCATTCGCGCGTGGTCG
>DASVUA010000235.1:0-3212 GCA_036387295.1 Thermoanaerobaculia bacterium
GGATGCGGCGAAGCAGGCTGCATACGGCGACTGGCTGGACGGCTACATCCGCGACCAGAAAAAGATCGGCCGCTTCCCGCGGCCCGCGAAGTACAGCATCACGACCATCCCGGCGATCATCGAGCGGGAGAAGTTCATCCCCGGTTCGGTCCGCACGATGAGCATCGTGTCGCTGCTGTTTCTCGCCGTCTGTTCGGTGAACCTGATCGGCATTCTGCTCGGCAAGTTCCTGGCGCGCGTTCCCGAGGTCTCGGTGCGCCGCGCCCTCGGCGCGAGCCGCGCGCAGATCTTCTGGCAACACCTCGTCGAGTGCGAACTGATCGGGGTCACAGGAGGCGCAATCGGAATCGCGCTCTCGTTTGGCCTTCTGAAGATCCTCGGCAAATACATTCCCAGCGGCGAAGTGCTGCGCCTCGACGGCGAGATGCTGCTGCTCGCCGCCTGCCTTTCATTGATTGCCGGCGCAGTAGCCGGCATTTATCCGGCCTGGCGTGTCTGCTCGGTGCCCCCCGCGATGCAGTTGAAAGTGCAGTAGAGGGCGTTGGCGCAACGGGGTTGCTTGCCCAAATCGCGAACAAGCGTTCAAGGAGCCATCAAATGAACATCGGACCCATCCTGCGTGCAATGAAACACAACCGCACGCGCGTCGTGCTGCTGGTACTGGAGATCGCGCTGACGCTCGCGATCGTGACGAACTGCGTGAACGTCATCCTCGCGGAGCGGGCAAAGATGCAGCGTCCCTCGGGCTTCGACGACGAGAAGATCCTCGCCGTTCGCACCCGCCCGTTTGCGCCCGAGTTTCGCGAAAGCGAAACGATCGACATGACCATCGACGCCGACCTTCGCGCAATCGCCGCCATTCCGGGCGTGGAAGCGGTGGCGAACTCACACATGCTGTTGTGGGAGGGGGGCGGCTCAGGCTCGCAATTGAAACCGGTCGGCGCGTCCGGTCCTCCGCATCGGACGCAGCGCTACTATGCGACGAAAGACATCTTCAAGGTGCTCGGCATGCGCATTGTGGAAGGACGCGGCTTTCAGGAAGGCGATCACGGCATCGGCACGCAGCCCGATCCGGCGCGTGTGACTGTCATCTCGAGAAGCCTGGCCGAGGCGTTGTTTCCGGATGGACGCGCGTTGGGGAAGGCCGTCACGACCGCAAGCGATGCGGGTGAGCCGAGCGGCGATCCGATGACCGTGGTCGGCATCGTCGACACGTTCTTCAATCCCTACGGCTACAACCCGGACGACTGGCGCGGCGTCGCCGATCGCGTCGCGTTCGTGCCGGCGCGTGTGGGCGGATTCCGCTCCGGCATGCGCTACTTCATCCGCACCGAGACCGCGTCGATGCCGCGGATCATGGGCGAAGTGGAGAAACGCCTCGTGGCGTTGAACCCCGGACGCACCGTGCAGTTCGAGCCGACGCCGGAGAAGAAAGCGCGCTGGTTCGCGCCGGCGAATCTCACGATCATGGTGATGACGGGTCTCATCGTGTTGCTCGTGTTCGTGACGGCGCTCGGCATCCTCGGCATCACCGCGTTGTCCGTGTCGGAGCGCACCAAGCAGATCGGCACGCGCCGAGCGCTCGGCGCCACGCGCGGCGACATCCTCCGCCATTTCCTCATCGAGAACTGGGTCACGACCACCGCGGGCCTGGTGGTCGGTGTCTTCGGTGCGTATGCCCTCAACTTCTATCTCGTCTCGCACCTCACCGACGTGAAGATGCCGTGGCAGCTCGTGGCGATCGGCATGGTGCTGTTGTGGATCAACGGCCTCCTTGCGACACTGCCGCCGGCGCTGCGCGCCACGCATGTGCCACCGTCGATCGCCACGCGCAGCGTTTGATTGATGATGTGCAGCAGCGTGAACGAGTGATGTCCAGAGTCCTCATCGTCGAAGATCAGGCAGCCGTGGCGAAAGCGCTGCGGCTGCTGTTCGACGTGCACGACGTGCCGTCGATCGTGACGTCTGATCCCGAGGCCGCGGTGCGGATGATCGAGCGCGGCGAGGCGGGGCTCCTGCTGCAGGACATGAACTTCACGCCCGGCGCGACGAGCGGTGACGAAGGGGTCGCACTCTTTCGCCGCGTGCGGGCCATCGATCCCGAATTGCCGATCCTGCTGATGACCGCGTGGACCTCGCTCGAGACCGCGGTGCAACTGGTGAAGGAAGGGGCGACCGACTACCTCGCCAAACCGTGGGACGACGCGAAGCTCGTCGCCACCGTGCGCGGCCTGCTGCGCATCCGCGAACAGCGCGCGGCGGAAGAGCGCGAGCGTCACGAGCGCACCCGTACGCGCGAAGCGCTCGCGCGTACGCACGACCTGCGCGGCATCATCTACGCGAGCGACGCCATGCGTCGCGTGGTCTCGCTGGCGGTGCAGATCGCGCCGTCCGACGTGCCGGTGTTGATCACCGGTCCGAACGGCGCGGGAAAAGAAAAAATCGCGGAGATCATTCACGCCGGCTCGCGCCGCAAGCACAAGCCGCTCATCAAAGTGAACGCGGGGGCGATTCCGGACGAGTTGATCGAAAGCGAATTGTTCGGCGCCGAGCCGGGCGCCTTCACCGGCTCGACGCGGCTGCGCATCGGCCGCTTCGAAGCCGCGCACGGCGGGACGTTGTTCCTCGACGAGATCGGCAATCTCTCGGCGGCGGGGCAGATGAAGCTTCTGCGCGTGCTGCAGACCGGCGAGTTCGAACGCCTCGGCTCGAACGAAACGCGCCGCGTCGACGTGCGGATGCTCTGCGCGACCAACGCCGATTTGCAGCAGGCGATCGCGCGCGGCACGTTCCGGCAGGATCTCTACTTTCGCATCGCCGTGATCGAGATCGCGGTGCCGCCGTTGCGCCAGCGGCGCGAGGATGTGCTCGTGCTGGCCGAGGCGTTCGTCAAACCGCCGAAGCAGCTCGACGAGTCCGCACGCGCCGCGCTTCTCGCGCACGACTGGCCGGGCAACGTGCGCGAGCTGCAGAATCGCATTCAGCGCGCGATGGCGGTCAGCACCGGAGATACGCTCACCGCCGCCGACCTCGGGTTCGCGGTCGACGACGAGTCGCGCACGGAGAATGTTCCGTTCGAGAAGGCGGAGATCGAAATGGCTTTGCTGAACGCGAAAGGAAGTGTTTCCCGCGCCGCGGAATCGCTCGGCCTGAGCAGGCAGGCGTTGTACCGGCGGATGGAAAAACTGGGCGTGGTGCTGGAGCGGCGGCCG
>DASVUA010000236.1:0-8441 GCA_036387295.1 Thermoanaerobaculia bacterium
TCTTTGTCCCGCCGGGGGCTAAGCGCCCGCCGCTCCACCAACGCGCGCGCGTGTGGTTCACGCGCGGGGCACGACGACTCGCAATCTGCCTTTCGCCAGGCCGAACGAGACTGGTGTGACCGTCAGCGGTTCGCCGTCGGCGTAGACGGCCATTGCTTGGTCGCTCGCGAAATGGAACTCGCGGCCTCGGGCGCTTTCGACGAAGGGGGATTTCACGTGTGCGCCGGTGTAGGCCTTCGGGAGTGTCTTGAGCAGTTGGCGGCGTGAGGTGCTGTGGACGATGCAGAGGTCGAGCAGGCCGTCGTCGACGATGGCGTCGGGCGTGATGCGGATGCCGCCTCCGTACTGCCGTGTGTTACCGATCGCGGCGAACATGATCTGCTCGTTGCGCGAGCCGCTTTCCGTCCGGATCTGCACCGCCCGCGGCGTGAAACGCGGCAGGACGCGAAAGATCGCGTAGAGATAGACGGCCGAGCCGCGCAGGAACTTCACGTTGCGATTCGCGTAATCGGCCACCTCGGAGTCGAACCCGAGACCTGCTACGCCGAGGTAGCGAATGTTGTTCGCGAGCGCCACATCGACCTCGCGAATCGCGCCGTCGAGCACGACATCGCATGCCGCGCGAACTTTGCGCGGAATGCCCATCACGCGCGCGAAATCGTCGCCGGAGCCGGTCGGAATGATCGCCAGCGTACCTGCGGCGAGATCGAAGTCGCGCACGGCGAGATTGATCGTTCCGTCTCCACCGCAAACGACCACTCGATCGTACGACGCGCGCGAGCTTTCGGCCGCGATGCGCACCAGATCGTCGGGCCCCGTGCTCGGCTCGCAATCGACGCGCGCGCCTCGCGAGCGGAGGTACTCCTCCACTTCGCGCACGTGCCGCCGGGCACGGCCGCGGCCCGCCGCCGGGTTGTAAATGAGTTTGAGATGCACGACCGTGGCGCCATTTTCTTACAATTCGGGCGCGATGAAGAATTTCAGGACATTTCTCGCACTCTTCGTGATCACCATCGGCTGCGGGAAGCCGGAAGTTGCATCGGAACCGGTGCGGCCGCAGGGCGTGGCGCCGGCCATTCCCGCGACCGTCAGCGCGTCTCGCCGCACGCCGATCGTGGTCGTCGCGCACAGCGTGCTGCCGTCGGTCGTCAACATCGAGACCGAAGCGACGATCCGGCGCCGAACGGCCGACCCGTTCAACGATCCATTCGGATTCTTCGGCGGCCGCGAGCGCGCGTACACCTCGCAATCGCTCGGCTCCGGCTTCGTCTGGTCGAGCGACGGCATCATCGTCACGAACAATCACGTGGTCGAAGGCGCCTCGCGCATCATCGTGAACCTGCAGGATGGCCGGCAACTCCCGGCCAAGCTGCTGGGCGTCGATCCAGACAGCGATCTCGCCGTGCTGCGCGTCGACGACAAGAAACTCACCGCCGCGCCGATCGGAACCTCATCCGACCTGATGATCGGCGAGTCGGTCGTGGCGGTCGGCAATCCGTTCGGATTGAGTGGAACCGTGACCACAGGCGTCGTCTCCGCGCTTGGACGTTCGGTGCCGTCGCAGGATCAGACGCGCACGTTCACCGACTTCATTCAGACCGACGCCTCGATCAATCCCGGCAACTCCGGCGGGCCGCTGCTGAACATCGAAGGGCGCGTGATCGGGATCAACGTCGCGATTTACGCACAGGCGCAGGGGATCGGATTCGCGATCCCGGTCGACCGGGCGAAGAAAGTCATCGAAGACCTGCTGCGGTACGGCGAAGTGCATGCGGCGTGGGTCGGCGCGGTCACCGCGACGCTGACGCCCGAGGAAGCGAAGCGTCTCGATCATGCCGCGCAGCGCGGCGCCGTGGTCGTGCGCGTCTTCGCAGATTCGCCCGCCGCCGCCGCGGGATTGAAGACAGGCGACGTCATCACGGCGGTGGGCGGCAAACCGATCGATTCGCGCGAGGCTTTCTCCACCGCCACCGCGACGCTCGGCTCGGGCGCAACGGTGCAACTCACCGTGAATCGCGGCGGCGCGCAGCGCACCGTGAGCCTACGCGCCGCCGATCCACCCGGCGCGCTGGGACTGCGCATTCTCGAAGAAGTGGCCGGCTTGCGCGTGGCCGACGAACGGCGCTCGGTGGTGATCGACGAGGTGCTCGCGAGCTCGCGCGCGGCAGAGATCGGGCTCGCGGCCGGCGACGTGATCGTGGCGGCGAACGGCGCCGAGGTCACTTCGACGCGCGAACTGAACACGGAGCTCATTCGCAGCGCCGAACGCTCGTCGTTCGTCCTGTCGGTCGCGCGTGGCCGGTACGTCTACAGCCTCACGTTCCCGATGGGAATTTAGGCCGATTCAGTGGCGAGTGTGCGGCGGCTCTGCTGCCGCACACGAAGCTAGAACAGCGCGGCCTGAATCGCCTGTGGCGGCGCGACGCGCACGGCCGGCTTCTGCTTCGGCCTGCCGAGGAGCAGCCAGAGATTCCTGCGAATCCATTCCTGCGATTCGCGGTGATAGCGGTAATGGCGCTCGTGCTGGTGGAAGCGGCGGTTGTGATGCGGCCCGAGGACGTGATGCAGGTACTCGTGATAGATCACCGACTGCACGAAGAACGCGGGGATCGCGCGCGAGTTGAGAATCGGGTGAATGCGCACCTCGGCCGTCGCGTGGTTGTACGAGCCGAGGCGGATGCTGCGCCGCTTCTTCCGCGAGATCTGCTGCCCCCAGCGCACCGGCAACGGCGGGTACTTGAAAAAGTACGTGCGATGAATCTCCGCGGCCAGAGATTCGAGATGGTGATGCGTCTCCTGGTTGACCGGGAGCGGGAACAGCGGCGAGTCGGCTTTTCTCACCGGCATCGCCGCATTATCGCCTATCCCTTCATCTTTTCCATGACTTGCGTGACGTTCGCCATGGCCGCGCTCGAGACCAGCGCCGTTCCGGCCGCGATGATCTCGTCGCTCTTCTTCATCCCGAGCCAGATGCCCACGCCGAGGCCGACAGCCACGGCGGTCATCGGAAATGCGCGAATCTGCTCGCGCCACTCTTCCGGCAGCAATTCTTCGATCTGATCGAGCAACGCTTCCGGACCTTCTTCAGCCATTTTCACGCCCATCGCCGCAGGGTCGAAACCGCCGGGAAAGTCTGACATCGTTTAGTCCTCATCCTCATCGCGGCGCAGCAGCATTCCGAGTACGAAGCCGACGCCGACCGAGATCAACAGCGCCTTGCCGGGATGCGAGCGCACGTACGTACGCACCTGGTCGGTCAGCGCGCCGACATCGACTTCGTCCACACGTTCGCGCACGTTGTTGTACCCGTCGCGAACCGCGCCCGACGCCGCGCGGTACTTCTCGCCCGCGTAATCCTTCGCCCGTCCAAAGCGGTTCGACGCATCCCCGCCTCCGGCCGCATCGGCGCCCGAACCGGTATCACCAGCACCCGTGGGGTTCGTGTTCTCATCCATTTCGAGCTCCTCCCTTGTGGGACGACAATATCACTCGTGTGGGCGTTGGGCTGCCGCCAACGCCATCCCCTACACCCACCCTCACCACCACGGCCATACAATCCGACCTCACGTGCGCATCTCGCTCCACAACGTTTCCCACGATTACGCGGCCTCGGATGAATCGGCTCCGGTGCACGTGCTCGACGACGTTTCGCTCGACATCGCGGAGGGTGATTTCGCGGTGTTGCGCGGCGCGTCGGGGAGCGGCAAGTCGACGCTGCTGAATCTGATCGGTGCGGTCGACCGGCCGACGCGCGGACAGCTTTTCCTCGGCGATCACGACACGTCGACGGCCGACGAATCGAGCCTCACGCAGCTGCGGCGCACGCAGATCGGCTTCATCTTTCAATTCTTCAATCTCATCCCGACGCTCTCCGTGTTCGAGAACGTCGCCTTTCCGCTTTCGCTCGCGAAGCGGCCGAAGAGCGAGATCCGCGAGCGGGCGGACGAAGTGCTGCGCCGCGTCGGCCTCGTCCACCGCGCGAAGCACTACCCAAACGAGCTTTCGGGCGGCGAGATGCAGCGCGTCGCGATCGGCCGCGCGATCGTGCATCGCCCGCCGCTCATCCTCGCCGACGAGCCGACCGGCAATCTCGATTCGAAAAACGGTGCGCTGATCCTCGAGCTCATTCGCGAAGTGCATCAGTCGCTGCGCCCCACCATCGTCATGGCCACGCATTCCGATACGGCGGCGGAGTTCGGCGATTACGTGATTCACGTGCAGGACGGACGGGTGAGCAGATGACCGCTCGCCGCGCGCGAGGCTCGCGATGATCCTGCGCGCGCTGGTGCTCCGTCCGCTGATGCGTGAGAAGACGCGCACCGCGCTGACGATTCTCGGCATCGCGGTCGGCGTCGCTGTCGTCGTCGCAATTCAGCTGGCCAACCAGAGCGCATTGCGCGCGTTTCGCGAGTCGGTCGATTCGATCGCCGGCCGCGCGAATTACCAGATGGTCGGCGAGACCGGGCCGCTCGATGAGAGCGTGCTGCTCGCGCTGCGGCCGCTCTGGATCTCGGGCGTCCGCTTCGCGCCGGTGATCGACGCGGATGGCCTCCTCAACGACGCGCCGGTCCGCCTTCTCGCCGTCGATCTCTTCAGCGATCTGCATTTCCGCGATTACCGTTACGCGCGCATCGAGACGTCCGCGAGCGCCACGCCGGGCAACGCGCTCGAACGGCAGCTCGCGCTCTTCGCGCCCGACGCGATCATCCTGCCGGCGCCGTTCGCACGCGAGCGCAACCTGCGCGTCGGCAGCCGCGTGACGATGAACGTCGGCGGCCAGCGCCGCACGCTGACCGTGCGCGGCACGCTCGAAGCGCAAGGCCCCGCGACCGCGTTCAACGGCAACATCGTCATCTGCGACATCTCGGTCGCGCAGCGCAATTTCGGGATGGCGGGACAGCTCTCGCGCGTCGATCTGATCGTGCCGGACGAGCGCCTGCTTTCGCGCATCGCTGTTCCGAAAGGGGCGCGCATCGAACGCCCGTCGCGGCGCAATGAACGCGTCGAGAAAATGCTGCGCGCATTTCGCGTGAACCTCTTCGCGCTGGCCGGCGTCGCGCTGCTGGTCGGGATGTTTCTCGTCTACAACACGGTGCTGATCTCGATCCTGCGCAGACGCAAAGACGTCGGTGTGTTGAAGACAGTCGGCACGGCGCCGCGTCAGATCTTCGGCGCGTTCGTCACCGAGGGGCTGGTGTTCGGCCTTGCGGGATCGGTCCTCGGCATCATCCTCGGCCGGCTGCTCGCGAGCGGCATCCTGAGCGCCGTCGGGCGCACGATCAACACGCTGTACGTGACGTCGGCACCCGAGGCCGTGGAGCTGACGCCAGGAGTCATCGCGATCGGTATCGCCGTCGGAACGCTGCTCTCCCTGCTTTCCGCGCTGCAGCCGTCGCTCGAAGCGGCGAGCGTCCGTCCGAGCGCGATGATCGGCGCCGGACTGCAACAGCGCGTCGCGCATCCGCGACGGCTCGCATTCATCGCGGTGCTGCTGTTCGTCGCCGGCGCGCTCGTCTCGCAACTGCCGCCGGTGGGCGGGATCGCGGTCGCGGGCTACGTGGCGGTGCTCCTCGTCGTGGCCGGCTTCTCGCTGCTCGCGCCGCTCATCGTGCGTGCGACCTCGCAACTCTTCTCGCCGCTCCTCGAGCGGACGTTCGGCATCGTCGGACGCCTCGCCGCCGCCTCGCTCCCCGCTTCGCTGCGCCGCACCTCGGTCGCGAGCGCCGCGTTGTCGCTCGCGACCGGGATGATGGTCGCGGTGGCCCTCATGGTCGGCAGCTTCCGCGAAACGGTGCGCATCTGGGTCGATCAGACCGTCAGCTCCGATCTCTGGCTGCGGCCCGCGCAGGGCTTTTCGAACGCCGGCTCCGCGGTCTTCCCGCCGCACGTCGCCGACGAGCTGGAACGTCTTCCCTTCATCGCCGACGTCGATCGTGCGCGAGCTCGCGACATCCTCTATCGCGACACGATCATCACCGTTGCAACCGGCGAGTTCGACGTCGCGGCGCGCCGCGGCGAGCTGCCGATGGTGACGCCGCGCTCGGGCCGCGAATCGCTGCGCAACGCGCTTCGCACGAACGGCGTCGTGGTCTCGGAGAGTTTCGCGATCAAGTTCGACAAGCGCGTCGGCGACCTGTTCGAATTGCCGAACGGCCGCTTTCCGATCACCGGCATCTACCGCGATTACTCGAACGACCGCGGCGTGGTGGTGATGGACCGCGCGCTGTATCTCCGCACGTTCAACGATCGCGCGGTGAACACGATCGTCGTCTACCTGAAACCGGGTGTGACGATGCAGCAGGCGCGGCGCGAGCTCGAACGCTCGTTCGCGCCGAAACACAACGCGTTCGTGGTGACGAACGGCGAGATCAAAACCGAAGTGATGCGGATCTTCGATCAGACGTTCATGATCACGTACGCGCTCCTCGGCGTGGCAATCGTGGTGGCGGTGCTCGGCATCGTGAACACGCTTTCCGCGCTGATCCTCGAGCGGACGCGCGAGCTCGCCTTGCTGCGCGTCGGCGGCCTTTCGTTACGCGAGCTCACCACGATGATCGTGCTCGAGTCGTCGCTCCTCGGCGCTGCGTCGACCGCCGCGGGCCTGGTGATGGGCTACGCCTTGTCGTGGATTCTGATCTACGTGATCAACAAGCAATCGTTCGGCTGGACGATCGACTTTTACACGCCGGGAACGCTCATCGCCGCGTCGCTCGCGGTGACGTTGCTCGCCTCCGCGCTGGCCGGACTGGCACCCGCAAGACTCGCGCGGAGAATCGACATCGCGGCGGCACTCAAAGGCTGACGGTCATCTCCGCGCGTGCTGCCGGAGAGTTTCGTACAGCGCGATGCCGACGCACGTCGAGAGATTCAGCGAGCGGACGTGCTCCGAATGGATCGGCATGGTGAGCATGCGCTCGCCGTAGCGCGCGTGAATCTCTTCGGGCAGCCCGCCGGTTTCGCGGCCGAAGATCAGCACGACGTCCTTCGGCAGTTCCGCATCCCAGTACATCCGCTTGCCTTTCGTGCTGAAAAAGAACGGCGCGCCGAGGGCCGGCAGCTCGCGCTCGAACGCATCCCAGGAAGGCCAGACGCGGAGATCGACGTGCTCCCAGTAGTCGAGGCCCGCGCGGCGCACTTCGCGCGCATCGAGCGAGAAGCCGAGCGGCTCGATGAGGTGCAGCGTCGCACCGGCGGCGAGACAGGAACGGCCGGCGTTGCCGGTGTTCCAGTGAATCTCCGGGTGCACGAGAACGACGTGAATGGCCATGCCGCGTCAAGGCGCCAGCGCCTCGATCGCCGTGCGCGTGATGGCCGCGACGTCGGCGTCGATGGTCGGGTAATCGCTCGTTGCCGCTTTCGCGAAGATGGCGATGGCGATGTGCGTCTTGCCGTCCGGCGAAGTGAGCACGCCGACGTCGTTCGAGGTCGCGGGCATCATTCCGCTCTTGTGCGCGACCGTCCATCCTTTCGGGACGCCTGCGCGCAGCTTCCGTTCGCCGGTCGGGCTGTCGATCATGTGCTGCATCAGGAGCGCGTGGCTCGCGGGCGTGAGTCCATCGCGCTTGTTCCAGAACGCCACGAGCAGCTCGGCCATCGCGTCGGGCGTCGACGTGTCGCGCACATCGCGGGTGTAACGCGCGGTGCCGTCCTCCGCTTCGAGCTCTTTGTGGATCTGCTTCTCGGAGCGATCGACGCGCACCGCCGCGGCGTTCAGTTCGGCCATGCGCGTCGTCACCGCGACGGGGCCGCCGACGAGCCGCAGCAGCACGTCAGACGCGGTGTTGTCGCTCCTCGACACCATCAGCTCGAGCAGCTCGCCGACCGTGCGGGTGACCGGTTTTCCATGCGCTTCGTCGCGCAGCGGACTCCATCCTCCCGCGAACTCCTTCGGCTCGACGATGATGGGGCGGTCGAGCGACAACGTTCCGCTGTCGACGCGTTTGAGAACGGTCAACCCGATCGGGAACTTGTAGACGCTTCCCATCGGAAACCGCTCCGTCCCCCGAACGCTCACCCGCCGTCCCGATTCGAGATGGATCGCGGTCACGCCAATCACGGCGTCCGACTTCTGCGGAGGCAACACGAGCGCAGCAGCAAGCAGCAACGAAATCATGGCAGCGAGGATAAACGGTGAGGACGGAGAACGTGATGGCGTGTCTGTGCCTTGTGGAGCGGCGGGCTGTTAGCCCGCCGGTTTCTCGCGATATCCCTCGGCGGGCTAAGAGCCCGCCGCTCCACCAAAACGCACTCCGAAACGGAGACGCGCAGCGGCGCCTGGCATTCAGTGGAGCGGTGGGCTTCAGCCCACCGAGCATAGTCGGCGGCCTAAAGGCCGCCGCTCCACCCGACAGAAATTCTTGCGAAGATCCGCCAGCCTGAAAGCCCGCCCGTCCTTGTGGAGCGGCGGCCTCTTAGCCCGCCGGTTCTCGCGATATCCCTCG
>DASVUA010000237.1:0-5762 GCA_036387295.1 Thermoanaerobaculia bacterium
CTTCGCCGGTGAATGCACCGGACGCGTGATCGCTGCAGTTCTGTGCGGCGACAGACACTTTGCCGCGCTCCGCTACCGCGCGGATGTACGGAAACGGCGGCGCGACGACGAGCGTCACGTCGCGCGGATCCACCGCGGATACAGTCGCCATGTACCGCTCGATCCCCTCGGGCGGCACGTTCATCTTCCAGTTCGCAATCAGATATTTCGGCATCGGGTGTTATGCAGTGTATCGATTTTTGCCTTCGCGCTTCGAGTGATAGAGCCGCTCGTCGGCGCGGCGGATGAGGTCGTTCGCCGACTCGTCGCGTTGATATTCGCTGATGCCGATCGAGACCGAGCAGCGGATCGAGCTCACTTCGTCCGCCGGAATGGTGAGCTCGCGCACGCGCGCCAGCACGCGCTCGGCGACGGCCGTCGCACCGCGCGCGTCGGTGTGCGGCAGGATGATCGCGAACTCGTCGCCACCGAAGCGCGTCACGATGTCGGTGGGACGCAGCGACTCGCGCACGACGCCGCACAACTCCGACAGCACGACGTCACCCAGCACGTGACCGAAGCTGTCGTTGATCTGCTTGAACTCGTCGATGTCGAACAGCAGCAGCGCCAGCGGGACGTTGAACGTGCGCGCCCGCTCGATCTCCTGCGGCAGCTGCCGCCGGAAGTAGCGCTTGTTCCAGATGCCGGTGAGATCGTCGGTATCGGCGAGGTTCGCGATCTTCTCGCGCGCACGGATCGTGTCGAGCAGCATCGAGACCTGCGTCGAAAAGATCGTCAGCACCTGGCGCTCGGACGAGGTGAACTCCGGCTCTGCGCGATACAGCAGCAAGAGACCGGCGGCGCGCTGCTCCTGCCGCAGCAGCGACGACGCGGTGTGCTGCAGGCCGCGCGTCTCCGCCGCCGGCAGGTCGTGCACTTCCGATCGCACCACGACCTCGGTCGACGCGAACGACACCGGGATCTGGTCTTCGAGCGTCGCGCGGATTTTCCCGACGAGGGCTTCGTTGACGAGCGCCTCCGCCCCTTCGCGCGTCGTGACGTAAAGATCGAGGTTCTGTTCGAGCATCACCGCGACGCCTGCGTCGAACGGCACGCAGCGAAACAGCGTCGGCAACGCGCGGGAGAACAGCTCGGCGATCGACTCGCTGCGGACGGCGCGCGAGGTCAGCTCCTGGATCAGCTCGAGCAAATCGCTGATCTGCCGGTGCTCGGCCCTGAGCCGCGCCAGCTCCTCTTTCGTACGCTCTTCCGACATCGAACCCGGCGCAAGTATAGAGCGCATACAATGCGCCGGTGGTCATTGAGACGGATGCGATTCCGTATGAGCCGGCCCGGCTCCGCGGCGAGCGACTGCTCGTCCTCGCACCGCATCCTGACGATGAAGTGATCGGCTGCGGTGGCCTCGTCGCGCAGCATTTCCGGGAGCGCCGCGCGGTCCGCATCGTCGTCGCGACCGACGGCAGCGCGGCCGGAGAGGCGGCGACGCGCGAAGAGGAATCGCGGCGCGGCGTCGCGGTTCTCGGCGACACCGACGTGCAGTTCCTCCGCTTCGCCGACCGCGCGCTGGGCGATGACGCGATTCCGCGCATCCGCGAGCAGCTCCTCGACTTTCGCCCCGATCTCATCCTGGTGCCGAGCCTCAACGAGATTCACCCCGATCACCTCGCGCTGACGCGCGCGTTTCTCGGCGCGATCCAGCGCGATACGACTCTCTTCGCCGATCTGGCGGTGGCGCAGGTGGCGTTCTACGAAGTGAGTCAGCCACTGCGGCCGAACACCATCGTCGACATCACCGACGTCTCCGAGCAAAAGTACGCCGCGATCGCGGAGCACACGTCGCAGCTCGCCATCCGCGATTACGTTTCGTACGCGCGCGGGCTCAACGCGTATCGCGCGATGACGATGCCGCCGGAGACGAAGTTCGCCGAGGCCTATTTCGTCGTCGACCTCCCTTCGCTGCGGACGACGCCGATGTCGCATCTCGCGACGCCGCACGCCATCGAGATCGTGCACGAGCCGTTGCCGGTCAGCGTCGTCATCCGCACCAAAGACCGGCCGGCGCTGTTGCGCGAAGCGATCGATTCGGTGCGTGCGACGCAGTATCCGTGCGAGATCGTGGTGGTGAACGACGGCGGTACGGCGATCGAGCTCGAAGACGTGACGCTCGTGCAGCACGAGACGTCGCGCGGACGTTCGGTTGCTGCAAATGCTGGCGTCGACGCGGCAAAGAACGCGTACATCGCGTTCCTCGACGACGACGATCTGTTCTATCCCGAGCATCTCGCGACGCTCGCGAATGCGGCGCGCTCCGCCCACGTCGCCTGGTACACGGATGCCGTCTCGGCGTTCCTGCGCGTCGGCGACGCCGGCTCGTACGAAACGCGCTCGCGCCTGCGGCTCTTCGAACAGGATTACGACCGCGAGCTGCTGCTCGTCGACAACTACATCCCGCTGCCGACGCTGCTCGTCGCGCGCAACACGTTCCTCGGCGTGGGCGGCTTCGATCCCGAATTCGACCTCTTCGAAGACTGGGACTTTCTGATTCGTCTTTCGCAGCGCGGCAATTTTCTGCACGTGCCGCGCGTGACGTGCGAAGTGCGCCATTTCGAAGGAGGCACGTCGCTCGTGCTCGCCGCGCCGGAAGGCTCGCCGAAGTATCGCGAAGCGAAGCTGCAGGTGTGGCGCAAGCATGCGGCGGTGATCGGGAGCGACGTGTTTGCGAGCGTGTTCGAGCGGCAGAAGCGGCGCGTGCGCGAGTTGTACTCCGAGGTCGTCGAAGCGAAGGGAACAGCCGACGACGCGCAGAGAAATGCATCGCGGTCGTTGCGCGAATCGATCGAATCGCACAACACGATCAACGGCTACATGCTCAGCGTGCGCGAGCTCGAAGGTGCGCTGCACTCGCTGCAGCAACTCGTCCCCGGCCTCACCGCGCAAACGGCAGAACAGGCAGTTGCGATCGAGCGGCTCACGCGCGAGCGCGACGACCTGCGGCAATCGAACGCCGCCGCGACCGCGGAGATCGAGCGGCTGCGCGTCGAGATCAACCGGCTGAATGGCCTCCTCGAAATGATCTATCGCTCCACGACCTGGAAGGTGCACACGGTCATCGAAAAGGCGCGAGGGCGTTGAATTGCCGTCGATGAATCGCGCCATGCTCGTCTGCCCCGAGCCCCTCGGCCACGGCCAGCCGGCCGGCATCGGAATCCGTTTTCTCGAGATCGCACGCGTGCTGCGCGACGACGGTCATGACGTCACGCTGCTCTCCCCCGACGCCGGCGCAATCGAAGGAACCCGCGGCGCGTACCTCAGCCCGGAAAGCTTCGACGCCGTCAGCGCCGCGAGCGACTTCGCGGTCGTGCAGGGGCACGTCGCGAATGCCTTTTTTCTGCAGGCGAACGCGATTCCGACAGTCGTCGATCTTTACGATCCGTACATCATCGAGAACCTGCACTATTACGCCGAGCGCGGCGCGGAAGTGTTCCAGCACGACCACTTCACGCTCACCAGTTCGGTCGTGCGCGGCGACTATTTTCTCTGCGCGTCCGAAGCGCAGCGGCTCTTCTATCTCGGCCTCATGCTCGCGGCCGGACGGCTCAATCCGAAACTCTTCGCCGAGGACCCGCGGCTCGAGTCGCTCATCGGCATCGCGCCGTTCGGCGTGCAGCCTCCGCGCGACGTGCAGCCGCGCCACACGCACGACATCCTGTTCGGCGGCATCTACGACTGGTACGACCCAATCGCCGCGATCGACGCCGTCGCGCGCGTGCGCAACTCGTTTCCCGACACCACGCTCACGTTCACGCATCATCCCAATCCCGGCATCACGCCGCAGGGAAAGCTCGGGGAAGCGATGCAGTACGCGCGGGCGAAAAACTACGGCTTCATTCGCTTCGAGCCGTGGGCCGCGTACGGCGCGCGCGCGGAGTTCTTCGAGCGTTTCGCCATCGCGCTGCTGACGTTTCCCCGGTCGATCGAGACCGACCTTTCGATGCGCACGCGCGTCTACGACTATCTCTGGCGCGGGCTGCCGATCGTCACGAGCTCCGCGCCCGGCACCGACGAGCTGCTCGCGCGCTACGACGCCGGCATCGTGACGGAGGATTGCGCGAGCGCGATCGTGGCACTGTTCAACGACCGCGAGCGGTACGAGTCGATGGTGAGCGGCAGCCAGCGATTCGTGCGCGAGCATCAATGGGAGCGGACGCTCGCGCCGCTGCGCGAGTTCGCGCGTGCGCCGCGCGTCGAGCAGACGAAAACGCTGTTCGCGTCGAGGCCTGCCATTCCGGAGCGTCCGCTTTCTATACTCGACCGCGTGAAGCGGCGGCTGCGCGCATGACCACGACCGAAATCATCATCATCAACTGGAACAACCGCGCCGAGACGCTCGAATGTGTCGCGGCAGTCGAAGCGCAGTTGCACGAAGTGGAAGGGGCGTCGATCACGGTCGTCGACAACGGCTCGACCGACGGCAGCACGACCGCGATCGCCTCCCGCCATCCGCAGGTGAAACTATTCGCGCTCACCGAGAACCGCGGCTTCACCGGCGGACTCGCGGCCGCACTGGCCGGCTCGAACGCGACGAACGTCATTTTTCTGAACAATGACGCGGTGCCGGAGCCGGGCTGGCTCGCGGCATTCGTCCGCGCGCTGGCAGACGCGCCGGACGACGTGGTTTCGATCGGCGGCAAGATCGTCGACCCGAGCGGCACGAAGATCGATTTCATCGGCGGCCTGCTGACGTTCGACGGGCACGCGTTTCAGAACGGGTTTCATTACCCGGTGGGGTCGCGCGAGGAGCCGCAGCCGGGCGATGAGATTCTCTTCGCGTGCGGCGGCAACATGATTTCGCGCCGCGAACGGCTGATGGACCTCGGCGCGTTCGACGACGATTACTTCGCGTATCTCGAGGATGTCGATTGCGGCTGGCGCACGTGGATTGCCGGCTTTCGCGTTTTGTTCGAGCCGCGCGCGCTGGTGCGTCACGCGGCGAGCACCACCAGCAAGCGCCTCGGCGATTTCGAGCGCGGCGTGCTGTTCGAGCGCAACGCGCTGCAGACCGCGATCAAGAACTACGAAAATCTCGCCGAGGCGGGAGCGTCGGTGTTCTTCACCTACCTCCATCGGCTGCATCACTACGCCACGACGCGCAACGCCGACTCGCACGAATTGCGGCGTCCGTTCGCCGCGCCGCGCGACGCGATTTCGCGTCGCCTGCAATTCGTCCGGAAAATCACGCGCCGCCCGTTTCTCGTCGCCATCGACGATCCACTCACCACGATGCAGTTTCGCGCGTTCGACTGGATCGTGAAACACGAAGCGCGGCTCGCCGCAAAACGGGCAGACGTGCAGAAGCGGCGCAAACGGAGCGATCGCGAGATTTTCGAGCGCTTCCCTCTGCACTTTGTGCCGACGTATCCGGGCGACGACACGCTGATGCAGAGCGCGCTCTTCCGGCTGCTGCGGCCCGCACTGCCGTCAGCGGACAAAGAGCTGCGCGAGATCAGTTTGTAGGCAGTTAGAATCCGCGCAGTGTCCTCGTTCCGCAGGTTTCTGGTCCATGGTGTCTTCTGGCGGCAACTCCTGCGATGGGGCGTATTGAACGCGCCGCTGTGGACCGAGCCGATCGTCATGGCCATCTGGTCGATGATCTTTCTCCTCTGGGGACCAGGACGCCGCGGCGTGATGCGCAACCTCACCGCGATCATCCCCGGCTCGACCGCGGTCGCGAACTTCTTCCGCACCTATCTCGTCTTCTGGAA
>DASVUA010000238.1:0-2408 GCA_036387295.1 Thermoanaerobaculia bacterium
TGGCGCCGCCGGTAAGATCCTCGTCTCCATAGCCGCCGGCGATGCGGAAGGAGCCGTCGGTCTCGGCCGAGCCGTCGAACGTGAAGTCCTCGCCCTCACGCAGCCGGCCGGCATCGATTTGGAGCTGGGTCCCAGCCGCGACATTCTCGTCCACGCTGGTGATGTTGTAGTCGTAATATGACTTACCGTTCCCGCCGAAGCGGGTGTCGTCGCCGGGCATCAGAGCAATCAGCTCGAGCCCGACCACTCCCGCACCCAGCGTCAGAGCAGCATAATTGCCCTGCAGAGCAAGCGTATCCGAGCCGGAACCGCCGTCGATCACGTCGGCCGAGGTCATCGCACCGCCGATATAGAAATTGTCGTTGCCGGCGAGGCCGTAGGCTTTGTCGTCGCCGCCCTGCTGGAGCAGGAAGAAGTCGCTCTGCGGAGTTCCGGTGATGGTGTTGTCCGTCCCGTCCCCCTCGAGCCGGTCGCCAGGACCCGCGACGCCGTTGATCGTAATCGTTACGGTAGCGGTGTTGCCGTTGGTGAGAGTGTAGTTGAAGCTGTCGGTTTTCGACGTATTGACGGCGCCCGAGCTGTTATCGGTGAGCGTCACGAACTTGCCGATGGGATCGTAGCTGTACGAGCCGTCCGAGTTCAGCGTCAGCGTGGCTCCCGAGACGAGCGTGAACGGCTGCCCGACGGCGACCGCTTCTCCGTTCACTTCCGAGACGCTGAGCGGAGGCCCGTCGACGTCGCTGTCCGCGCCCGAGCCGTTGTCGTCGAACACGTTGCCGGTCGCGACCGTATTCTCGTCGGTCGTGTCGGCGTCGTTACGAGCCACGGGGGCATCGTCGACCGGTGTCAGATCGATGCTAACCGTGTTGCTGACGAGCTGCGATAGCACCAGCGAGACGTTGTCGGCATAGCCGTTGCCATAGTTTCCGTCGCCGCTGTCGACGGCAGTGAGCACGACCTCGATCGAGCGGGTTCCGACCGGCACTCCTGCAATTGCGAACTCCGGCACGAGCAGCGTCTGGCTGCCGCGCTCGGCGGCGGTGACGTCCCCGATGCTGGCCGTAGCCAGCTGCACGCCCATTCCGTCGAGGAAGCGGGCGGTCATCGTCATCCGGTCGTTCACGCCGAGATAGCCGCCGAACAGGCCCGACAGATTCGCCAGCATGGTGCCGGCGTCGATCGCCGCCGCCGAGCCGCTGACGTCGATGATCTGCCGGATCGCCGTGCTGCCGGGCGTCGAGGGACCGCCGGCGAAATAGCCATTGCCTCCGCCCACGGCAGCGCTGTCGTTTTCGTCCAGGTCGCTCGATGCCTGCCCCGGCACGTCGTAGTTGAGAGCCGTGAAGCTCCCGCCCGCGTCGACGCGGGTCCAGCCGCTCGGAACCACCGAACTGCTGTAATCGCCCGCCCGCACACCGGTCTCGGCACCCGGATTGACGATCAGGTTCGGCCCGGTGAAGCCGTTATCGCTCGTGGCGATGGTGAGCGTGCGCGCGCCGTTGCTGTTGAGGGCACCCAGATAGCTCAGGCCTTCGAGCGCCTTGTTGATCGCGGTGACGGTGCCGACCAGAGCTACGGTGCCCGTGCCGTCGCCGACCGGGGGCTGCGCCAGGTCGGTCGTGTCGCCGAGGGTCAGCGTGCCGTTCGCGACCGTCAGCAGGACGCTGGCGACGCCCGCGCCGATGTCGGCGTCGGAGATGGTGATCGCGTTGGAATTGGCCGCCGAGAACACCAGAGCGACGTCCTCGGTCCCGGTCTGGGCTGCGGGCACGTTGTTGACCGGCGCGTCATTGACGGCCGTCACCGTGAGCGTCTGCGTCTCCGCGTCCGTCAGCCCGCCGCCGCCGGTGTTGCCGCCGTCGTTGAACGTCAGGGTCACCGTGCGGTCGCCGGGCGTCGGAGCATCGCTGTTGTTCAGGTACACGAACTCGTCGAGGAGGTCGTTCAGGCGCACCAGGTTCGCCGGGGCGATCAGATCCGTGATCTGCACGTTGGTGGTGCCGATGCCGCTGATCAAGCCGATCCCGACCTGGGTCGGCCCTTCCTGCCGTGCCAGGCTGAACGTGCCGTCGGCGCCGTTCGAGTTGATGACGAACGCGCTGCCGCTGCGAAGATTGATCCCGCCTTCGCTTCCGCTCACGGTCAGGCTGATGCTGCCGCCGGCGAAATTGGCGGGAAGGTCGACGTCGCTGAGCACGACACCCTGCATCAGCGCGGTGCCGCCCGCGGCCTGCTCGCTATAGCCGATCTTGGCGTTCGTCGGAGCAGTGAGGGACGGTGCGTCGTTCACCGCCGCGATCGCGATCGTCTCGGTGTCGCTGGAAGACAGCGACTCCACCGCGCGCAACGAGATCGCGTCCAGACTCGTGCCGCGTGCATCGGAGCCCGACCCGACTTCACGCAGTTCG
>DASVUA010000239.1:0-2896 GCA_036387295.1 Thermoanaerobaculia bacterium
AACCGGCTCTATCTCAACGAGATCAACACCATTCCCGGCTTCACCAGCATCTCGATGTACCCGAAGCTGTGGGAAGCGACCGAGCTGAAATACCCGCGCCTCATCGAGCGGCTGATCCAGTCCGGCATCGACAGCTCGAAAGTGCGCAAGGCGCGCGGCGAATCGACGATGCGCTGGTTCGACGACGTCCAGCCGCTCACCTGAAGCGGGGTTTCTGGAGCGCCGGGCGTTCAGCCCGGCCTCACGAGCTTCGCCGCCACCCGCACGTTAGACTCGTCGCCATGTGGCCCCTGCGCATCGCGCTCGCGCGCCTGCGACCTTTCAACGCGGCAACGATCGTCCGCACCTCGATCGTTCTGGCGATCGTGGCGGCGTTTCTCTGGGCCGATTACGCCCTGTTCGCGCGGCTGTACGCCGCGATGACGCGGGTGGAAGCGGAGACGCCGTTCTTCGCGCTCGGCCTCCTGCGCAATCTGCTGTCGCTCGTGTTTCTCGTGGCGAGCGTGATCCTTTTCTCGTCGTCGATGACGGCGGCGATCGGCGCGTTCTTCACCGATCTCGATCTCGACCTCTATCACTCCGCGCCGCGGTCGAAGTTGCGCATCGCGCTCTCGCGCTGGCTCAAGACGCTGGCGCAGGCTTCGGCCGTCGTCTTTCTCTTTCTGATTCCGCTCGTCGTTTCGTTCGCGCGGCATTACGACAAGACGCTGCTCTTTCAGGCCGTCGTGCTGCTCAACCTCGCGCTGCTGCTGACGATCCCGGTCTCGCTCGCATCGCTCATCATCCTGCTGCTCGTACGGTGGTTTCCGGTGCAGCGCGTTCACCAGATCGTCGCCACGCTCGCGGTAATCGTGCTGACTCTCATCGTCGTCGCGTTCCGCATGAGCAGGCCGGAGCGCTTCTTCGACGAGATCTCGACCGGCGACGTGACGGAAGTGCTGCGCTCGATCGAGCTGCCGGCGATGAGCATCTATCCGAGCACGGCGATCGCCGACCTCATGACCACCGCGGATGCGCCGCTGCTCGCGCCGCGCATCGTCCTCACGGCGGCGTTGCTCTTCGCCGCGTTCGTGCTCGTGGCACGCGCGTCGTACTTTGCAGCATTCGTCCGCGCGCGAGAGAGCATGGCGCCGATGGCGCTCGGCGCGCGGCAGGCCACGCAGCTCCTAGACCGGCTGCTCGCGCGCGCCGACCCGCCGCTGCGCGCGATGCTGGCGAAGGAAGTGCGCACCATCACCCGCGACGTCGCACAGTGGTCGCAGGTGTTTCTCATGGCGGCCCTGCTGTTCATCTATCTCTACAACATCCGGATGCTGCCGCTCGGCGGCGATGCGCGTGCGACGCTCGTCGCCTACGCGAACCTCGGCATGGCCGGTTTCGTCATCGCGGCGATCTGTCTCCGCTTCGCCTACCCTTCGGTGTCATCGGAAGGAAAAGCGTTCTGGATGCTGCAGACCGCACCGATTTCGTATCGCCAGTTTCTGCGCGTGAAAGTGCTCGTCTACGCCGCGCCGCTCACGCTGCTGTCGCTGATGCTGACCGCGTTCGCGAACGTCCTGCTCGACGCGAATCGCGTGGTCTGGACGTTCACGCTCATCGGTGCGTCGCTCCTCGCCGTCACGCTCGTGAGTCTCGGCATCGGTCTCGGCGCGCTCTCTCCGCAATTCAACATCGAGAACCCGTTGCAGGTCGGCTTGTCGCTCGGCGGCTTCGCCTACATGGCCGTCGCGATGGCGTACGTCGGCACGAGGATGGTGCTGATGGCGCGGCCGGTCATGCGCTACTTTCTCAGCAACGTTTTCGCGCTCGATGACGGACGCGGATGGCTCGCCACGCTGCTTCCGATCGTGATTGCGCTCACGCTCTCGGCAGCCATGTCGGTGATACCTATGCGCGCCGCGGAACGACGCCTCACCCGCTTCAGCGAAAACGATTAGAATTTCGTGTTTCCAACACACGCAAGGAGATTAAATGAGCGAGATTCCTCCGCCCACTGTGCCACCTGCAACTCCTCCTCCCCCGGGAGGCGGCTCGTATACCCCGCCGCCGCCACCGCCGCCGTACGGAGGAGGCCCCGGTCAGATCGGCGGACCCACCGGACCGGCAAGCTCCGATCGCACGCTCATGATCGCGCTGTCGTACCTCTGGATCCTCGTGCTCGTCCCGCTGCTCACGAAGAAAGATGATCCCGAGGTGATGTGGCACGCGAAGAACGGCCTCGGCATCACGATCGGCGAGATCCTCGCGTGGGTCGTGTACATGGTCATCACCTGGTTCGCGCCAACCGCGATCACTTGCGTCGCGAGCTTGCTGAGCTGCGTCATCGGACTCGGATTCTTCGCAATCCGCGTCATCGCCATCATTCAGGGCATCGGCGGCAAGCGCTTCACCGTTCCGGTTCTGAGCGACCTCGGAACCAAGATCAACATCTGATCTGACGAAACCGTTTGTCCACCATTCCCCCTGATTCTTCGTACACGCCCCCGCCTCCGCCGCCTCCGAGCGGCGGAGGCTCCATCCCGGACGGCAAGCTCGTCTACCCCTCCACTCCTCCCAAAGACCCCATCCTCATCCTGATCCTGAACCTGTTTCTCGGCGGCGTCGGCTCGATCGTGCTCGGTCAGAAAAACAAAGGCATCGCCGAGATCGTACTGTTCATCATCGTCGGGTTACCGACGTGCGGATCCGGAGCGGCCCTCATCGGAATCATCACGGCCATCGACGGCTATCTGCAGGCGCAACAGCTTCACGAGGGACGTCCCGTCGGACAGTGGACGTTCTTCGGGAACCACGCATAAGCGAGGAGTGTGATGGACACGAACGAGCCGACCGGCACCTACATCCCGCCACCACCGCCGCCGCCACCACCGGGCGCTTACGTTCCGCCGCCGTATGG
>DASVUA010000240.1:0-5466 GCA_036387295.1 Thermoanaerobaculia bacterium
AGCGCGCCGCGAACCTTCTTCCGCTCGCGGACGACCCGCGCGCCGCGCTGCGGGCGCTGCACATGGTTTCGTACTACGAATCGCTCCGCGGGAACTTCGCCGGCGCGCTCAGCGCAGGCGGCAAGCTGGCGCGCGAGGCTGCCGCCGCCGACTGGCCGGAGGGGGTGACGATGGCGCGCTTCATGTTGGCCGCCGCGCACCTCCAGCTGGGCGAAGAGGCGGCTGCCCAGGACCTCTTCCGCCGGATAGTCGCGGACGCGGATCAGCAGGGGGATGTGGCCCTCGCCACCGCCGCGCGGATCGATCTGGCGGGCTCCCTCATGCGCGATGGCCGCATCGAAGAAGCGGAGGCGATCCTCCGCCTTGCCTTGCCGCACATTGGGCGGCTGGCGGCGTGGGATCAACCGGGCGCCTACCTGCAGTTGGCGATCATGGCCCAGATGCGCGGTAAGTTCGACGAGGCGCGCGAGTTTCTCCGGCTGACCGGCGGGTCCTCCGGCGCGGGCGTCATCGCGTCCGACGTGGTGCGTGTGGAAAGCGAAGTTGCATACGCGACGGGCGACACCGCCGGCGCGCTGCAGGCGGCCTCGCGCGCGCTGGAGGCGTTCCGCGCCGCGGAAGGGGGCGCGGTGCCCTACGCTTCCGCGTGGCCGCTGGAACTGCTCATCGGGCGCATTCTCCGCGACCAGGGACGCTGCGGCGAGGCGGCCGAACATCTCCGCCAGGCGATCGCCATCGTCGAAGCGGAATTGCAGGAGGTGGTCGGCGGCGAGGCGGGGCACGTGGCCTACTTTGAAGCGCGCCTCGATCCGTATCGCGAGCTGATCGCGCTGCTGGTCGAAGAGCAGGAGATCGAGGAGGCCTTCGCCGTCTCCGAGGGGATGCGCGCGAGGCGGCTGCGCGACCTCACAGCGCGCGCCGGTGCTGCTCCGGCGGTCGAGCGGACGGCATCGGAAGCTGCCGAAGCCGCGGCGCTCGACGCACGGCTGGCGGAGCTGAACCGCGCCCTCCTCAGCGCGCCGCCCACGGAAGCGGCGGCGGTGCGCGAAGAGCTTGCGGCCGTCCGCGCGGAGCTGTCGGCGTTCGAGCTGCGGATGAGCGCCGCTCATCCCGAAACGGCGCGGCCGCGACTGGTCGTCGCCGAGCTTTCGCCTCCGCCTGCCGGCACCGCGGTCATCGAATACGTCGTCCTGCCGAAGCGAACCATCGCCTTCGTCCTGCGCGGCGACGGCTCGGGAAACCGGGTGGTCGTGGCGCGCGAGCTCGCGGTGCCGAGCGAGCGGCTCGTGGCGGTGACGGAGGCGTTCGTCCGGGCGATCGAGCGTCTCGACTTTGCGGTCGATGACGCCGGCGCGGCCGTCCGGACGCTGATCTTCGATCCGCTCGAGGCCGACCTCGACGGCGTGACGAACCTCCGCCTCGTTCCGTCCGGCGTGTTGTGGAACGTGCCGTTCGACGCGCTTCGGAAAGCGGACGGTTCGTATCTCGCCGACCGGTTCTCGATCTCGTACACGCCGGCGTTGTCGTTTCAGCCGAATCGCGCGCCGCGGCCGGCGGCTCCGACGTTGCTGGCAGTGGCGAATCCGGAGACTCGCGTCGCTTCGAGCGGCGGCAGAGCGCTGGTGCGGCTCGACGACGCGCAACAGGAAGCGGAAGCGATCGGCGCGTTGTACGGCGCGCGGGCGCGGGTGCTGACCGGGGCGGCGGCGACCGAGGTGGCGTTCAGGAGCAACGCGCGATCGTACTCAGTGCTGCACCTCGCCACGCATGGTCTGCTCGACGACCGTGCGCCGCTCTTCTCGTCGCTGCTGCTCACGCCGGACGCGAGCGACGACGGGCTGCTCGAGGCGCGGGAGATTCTCGAGGCCGGGCTGCAGGCGGAGCTCATCGTTCTTTCCGCCTGCGAGACCGGGCGCGGGCTCATCGGCCAGGGAGAGGGGATCGTCGGGATGACGTGGGCGGCACTGGCAGGCGGCGCTTCGACGGTGGTCGTCAGTCAGTGGAAGGCGGAAAGCCGCAGCACGCGCGCGCTGATGGTCGAGTTTCATCGGGAGCTGCTGAGCGGCAGGGAGAAAGCCGAAGCGCTCGCGATCGCGAAGCGGCGCGTGAAGCGGAGACCGGAGTTCGCTCACCCATTTTTCTGGGCGGCGTTCGTCGTGGTCGGCGCGGCTCGCTGAGCGCGCAACGCCTGCCGGTAAAGCGCGGACGCGAGCGGCGATTCGGGATTGAGGGCGCGCAACCGGCGAAACTCCGTGACCGCTACATCGACCAGTCCAGCCTCGGCGGCGACCGTGCCGACGACCAGATGCGAGCCGCTGGCGCGCGCGTCCGCGAGGCGCGCCGCTTCTTTCGGCGAGAGCACGCGAAACCGCACCGGCGCTGAGATCGTGCCGGCGTCGTCGGCGGTCGGGCGGCTTTCGACCTGCCACACGAGCGTCGCGCCGCGGGGAAGCGGCGAGGGCACCTGCCATTCCGTCGAGTCGATCCAGTCGCTCTGCGCGAGGCGCTGCGTGTCGGTCGTGTAGATCGAGATCCGCACGGCGCTCGCGCCCGGAGCGGTCCAGCGGAAGCGCGGCCGGTCCGATTCCACCACCGCCGCCACCGGAGACGCCGGAACGATCGATCCGTCCGCAGTCGCGGCGCCGCGAAGCACCAGCGGAGTGGTGGCGAGATCGGCGGTCGAGAGGAACGCGATCGATTGCGTTCGCACTGCCGCTTCGACCGACCTGCGCCACGAGCCCGCCGGAATGCCAGTCAGCGCAGTGCCGGCCGTCGTGACCTCGCCATGCGCATCGCGCAACAGAACGGCCGTGCGTAGGGCGGCCGGGGGGAGCGGCACCGCTGCCGCGGGCGGAAGCGGCGCGGGAACGCGCGCCGCCGGCGCGGCGGTCTCCGTCCGCGTGGCCCTGGCGACGGCGACGCGGCGCGGAGCGGGACGCCGCGGCACGAACAGGACGCCGAGCCCGAACAGCACGACGATGGCGGCGGCGATGGCCACGGCCATCGGTCGCCGCGACGCGCGGCGGGGGAACGGCACGACCTTCCGCTCAGACTCATCCGCCGCCTGCTCGTGCGCCGCCTGCTCGTCCGCCGCTTGCTCATGGCGCAGGAACGCCCATCGCGCGCCGCAGGCGGCGCAGAGGCTCGCGTGCAGCTCGACTTCCGACTCCTCGTCCGCGGTCAGCGTTCCGGAGGCGAGTTTTTCGACGATGGCCTCATCGATGTGGCGGAGAAGCGTCGCCGTGCGGCGCGGCATCGCCTTCAGCCGCCGCTCGCAGGCGGGGCAGGCGGCGAGATGGTCGTCCACGCGCAGCAGCGCCGCCCCTTTCAGGCCGAGGCTCGCGTAGGCGCGCAGCTCGCCGTCAGTGAGGTGACCGGTCAGGTGATTTGTCGGGTGGTCCGTCATCGAGCGCCTCCACTCACCTTTGACATCCATCGTCCGAGCCGCGCACGTGCCGACTTGCGAAGATTGATGACCTGCTGCCTCGTCGTCTCGAGCAGTTCTGCCAGGCGTGCGTCGTCCAGCGGAAGCTCGTCCCACATCTCCGCGAACACGAGCGGATCGATCGCCACCGCTGTCGCGATCTCGCGCACGGTGGCGACGCGCGTGACCGGCAGATAATGCACGACCGGTTCGCCGTCCGCGCCGCGCAGATTGAGGAGCAGGGCGGCGCGCTGTTTGACCGGCAGGGCCGCGATCTCGCTCCAGAGATGATGCAGCAGGTTGTTCGCTTCGATCGTCTCACCGTGCGACGGGAGCGGGTCGGCCGGCAGCGGATCTTCCTCGAGCTCGCCCGTGATGCCGGCCACCGCTTCCACCAGCTCGTCGAGTGCGATCGGGCCGTCGAGCCGTCCGAGAATCGCCTGTACGACATCGGCGAGCGGTTCTGCTGCGATGGTGCGGTCGGCAGCGGTCACCGCCGGCACGATCGGGCGGTCGCGCCATTCCTTCCGTCCCGCGGCCAGGACGCCGTGATCGCCCGTCCACACTTCGCACGTGCGGGAGGTGGTGAGCAGATAGCGGACGCGCCGTTTGAGCCGTGCGCGCAACGGGTAGGCGGCGCGGAGGTGCGCGTCGACGGCGTTTCTCGAGACCACCGCCACGTAATCGTCGAAGCGGACGATCGGCCGCTCCTCCGGATCGCGACGGAACGCCTTGAGGCGTTCGATGAGGCGCAGCATGATTTCCGAGCGGATCTCCGCGGCTGCGTCGGACGATTCACCCGATACGCGGCTCGCCATTCCGCCCAGGACCCGCTCCACGACCGGCGAGGCGAACCGTGCGAGCAGCGTGTCGATCACCCGTTCCGCTTCGGCGTCTGCCCCGTGGAGCAGCGGCCGTAAGACCGGATCGATCGATGCTCTCGGAGCCCTGGACATGAGTTCGCGCAATGCTGAATTCTGCGCGTACAGAACTCTTCGAACGTGTGGACGCAGAATGGGCGGCCATATTACCGGCCGCCCTGACATAAATCTTCATTTCGTGGTGAGGCGGCTCGAGCGGTGTCATCACGGCGCGTGTCTCGCGCCGCCGTTCTTCCGTGGTGACGATCGCGGGCGCGCCGATTGCTGAGTCGGTGCGGCGACGGAATGGCAAAGCGCGACCAGGCAACACCACCGCCGCAAGCATCGCCCGCGGCGCCCGGCGGAGGGCTGGGCGAGACGCGGTCGGGACGCCCGTCAACGCCGTTGCGCGTGGTCGGCATCGGTGCTTCGGCCGGAGGGCTCGACGCATTCCGAGAACTGCTGCACGCGCTTCCGGTTGACTCCGGAATGGCGTTCGTCATCGTGCAGCACCTCGCGCGCGATCAGAAAAGCATGCTCCCCGAGATCCTGTCGCGGAGCACCGCCATGGCGGTCACCGAGGTGGTCGGCGCGACCACCATTCTCCCGAATCACGTCTACGTCATGTCGCCCGATACGGAGGTCGAGTACGCGCGCGGCGCGCTGGTGGTGCGCAAGCGCGACGCCGGCAAGCGGCACATGCCGGTGGACCGGCTGTTCTCTACGCTCGCCGAAGGTCTGGGCGATCTGGCGGTCGGGGTGATCCTCTCCGGGACCGACGGCGACGGCAGCACGGGCGCGCAGCGCATCAAAGCGGTCGGCGGCGTGACGTTCGCGCAGGACGACTCGGCGCAGTTCGACGGAATGCCGCGGTCTGCCATCGAGAAGGGGACGGTCGACTTTGTCCTCTCTCCGGCCGAGATCGCGCGCAAGATCGCCGGTCTCGCCGGCCGCACCGCGCCGCTGGCCACTCCCGAAGAGGTGCCCGAGTTCGACCGCATCATCGAGTTGCTGAACGCAGCCGAGCGCATCGACTTTCTGCACTACAAAACGCCGACCATCGAACGGCGGATCCAGCGGCGGATGCTGCTGCTGAGCATCGACGATCTAGCGGCGTATCGCCGCCTGCTGGAACACGATTCGGCCGAACGCGACGCGCTCTACAAAGACGTGCTGATCGGC
>DASVUA010000241.1:0-2233 GCA_036387295.1 Thermoanaerobaculia bacterium
ATCTTCGAACTTGTCGGGGAGATCGAACACGAAGCCTTTGTCGATCTTGAGCGCGTCAATCGGAAAACGTTTCAGATAGCTGAGCGACGAGTGGCCCGTACCGAAGTCGTCGATCGCGATGGTCACGCCGTGCTTGCGGAACTCCGTCAGTGCGGACATCGTCAGCTCGACGTCTTCCATCGCCACCGTCTCGGTGATCTCCAGCTCGAGCGTGCGCGGATCGATTCCGCTTTTCTTCAGCGCCGACTCGACGGTGGAGAGCAGCGTCGGATCGCGGAACTGCCGCGCCGAGAGATTCACCGCCACGCGGAAATGCGGAAAGCCGTGGTCGTGAAAGCGGCGCGCCGCGTCGCACGCTTCGCGGATCACCCACTCGCCGATCGGCAGGATGAGACCGCGGTCTTCCGCGACGCCGATGAAATGCTCGGGCGTCACGACGCCGCGGTCCGGATGGTTCCAGCGCAGCAGCGCTTCCATGCCGATGATCGACGTTTCGTCTCCATCGATCTCGACCTGCGGCTGATAGAGCAGCGTGAATTCGCCGCGCTCGAGTGCGCGATGGAGGCCGCTCTCGACCGTCATCCGTTCGTGCGTCGTGCGGCTCAACTCACGCGTGGCCATCTGGTACGTGTTGCGCCCTTCGGACTTGGCGCGGTACATGGCGGTGTCGGCGTTCCTCAGCAGCGTCTCGGCGTCGTCGCCGTCGTCGGGGAAAAGCGTGATGCCGATGCTGGTCGTGACGTAGAGCCGCTGGCCGGCAACTTCGACCGGCTCCGCGAGCGTGCGGAGGACTTTCTGTGCAACGACCGCCGCGGCGTCGCTGTCGTGGAGCTCCTGCAGGACGATGGTGAACTCGTCGCCGCCGACGCGTGCGACGGTGTCGCCTACACGCACCGCGGCCTTGAGGCGTTTCGCGATGACGCGCAGCAGCTCGTCGCCGACGGTGTGGCCGAGCGAATCGTTGATGACCTTGAAGTGATCGAGATCGAGAAAAAGCACCGCCACACGTGTATTGCGGCGCTGCGACAAGGCGAGTGCGAGCGACAGATGCTCCTGGAACAGCCGCCGGTTCGCGAGGCCGGTCAGCGCATCGTGATACGCCTGATACTCGATCTGCTGTTCGGCTTCTTTGCGTTGCGTGATGTTGCGAATGAGGCCGATCACGCCGACGATCTTTCCCGTCTCGTCGTAATGCGGACGATAGACCGCCGAGACCCATCCGCTGCGGCGCGTGGCAGCGACGAAGTAGTGCGCGTCGGGTGAAGCGACGGTCTCGCCTTCGAATGCGCGCCGCAGCATCGCGCTGACCTGCTCCTCGCGCAGGTGGGGGAACAGATCGAGCCCGGAACGGCCGAGGACCTCGCTCGCGGGGAGGCCCGTCATCTCTTCCATGAAGCGGTTCCAGAGGAGATACCGCAGGTCGCGGTCGTACACCACGATGCCCTCGCCGGCGTTGTCGATGATCTCCGCCGCGAACCGGTTCGCGTCGTCGAGCTCGCGTGCCGCGCGCACGGCCGCGATCTGGCGCACGATGATCGATAGAGACACCGCGACCACGGAGATCGCGATGACGAGCTGCAGCGGACCCATACGTGCCGCAGTCTGTGCAACCGGCGCGGGGTGCGCAAGGAAAATGTTTGTGTCAGCATGAGCGCAGCCGATGAGTTACTGCGACATCGCCCCCGGCCATCCATACCATGGGCCGTATCACGACGAGGAGTACGGGTTTCCGGTCACCGACGACGATCGTCTGTTCGAGCGGCTCGTGCTGGAAATCAACCAGGCAGGCCTTTCCTGGCTGACGATTCTCAAGAAGCGCGAGGCCTTCCACGCCGCGTACGCGGGGTTCGTCGTGGAGAAGGTCGCGCGGTTCGACGCGCGTCAACGCGAGCGGCTGCTGGGTGACGCAGGCATCATCCGCAACCGCCTGAAAGTCGACGCCGCGATCGAAAACGCGAAGCGCATTCTCGCGCTGCGCGCCTCACACGGCTCGTTCGCGCAATGGCTCGCCGCCCATCACCCGCGCACGAAAGAAGAATGGGTGAAGCTCTTCAAGAAAACCTTCGTCTTCACCGGCGGCGAAATCACCGGCTCGTTTCTGCTGTCGATCGGCTACCTCCCCGGCGCCCACGAAGAGAGCTGCCCGGTGAACAAGAAAATCCGCGCTAGGTGAGTGGATTTGGTGGAGCGGGCAAGCAAGTTTGGTGGAGCGGCGGGCTCTTAGCCCGCCGGC
>DASVUA010000242.1:0-2250 GCA_036387295.1 Thermoanaerobaculia bacterium
CCCGCCGCTCCACCAAAGAAACGTCATCGCGACGGACGCCGGAGCCCACAAGCAAGCCACGGCGGCGCGCCTCTACACGTAGCCAACGTTCGTCGTTCTAGTGGAGCGGCGGGCTCTTAGCCCGCCGACGTCTCTTTTGCCGGCGGGCTAAAGCCCGCCGCTCCACTGTACAAACGTCGTCGCGACGAACCCTAAAACTCCGTATCGCGCAGATGAAACGGCGAGTGGCCGCGCTGGAAGGCCGGAGCCCATACCGCCGCCACGTTTTTCTCTCCCTCAAACCGGTGCGCACCGGCGGCGAGCATGCGTGCGCCGCGATACGGCGTCCCGTCGAGCGTTCCCTGCACTTCGCCGTGCGCGGCGAGCAGGACGTACTCGCCCGGCACCGCGATCGTGAACGTGCCGTCGTCTTTCAGCCATTGACCGGCAGCGCGGAGGCGCCCGAGGTTCACGAAATGATCGTTGAGAAACGCGCGGGCGCCCGGCGGCCACATTGGGCCATCCGCCTGCGCGACATACGTCCGCGTGCGCACGACATCCTCGGCCACGGTGTCGCGCAGAATGCCGTGTGCGAGCTGCGAGCGCGTGATGTATTCGAAGGCGTAATAAAACGGGCGCGGGCGGTAGATCGTCTCGCCCTTGAGATCCATCACCAGCTCGCCCGGACGGGTGAGGCGCAGCGCCTGATCCATCATCGTGTAATGCCAGGCGGTCTTGTTCGCGAAGCGGTCGGCGTAATACCAGAGCGCGACGACGCAGAGCGCCCCGATGATCGCGAACGCCTTCACCGGTTTCGCGAAGCGCGTCACGATCGCCGCGGCGAAGATCGCGCCGAGCGGCATCAGCGGAAGAAAGTCGCGCGGCGAGATGAGAATCCAGAAGCCGGCGAGCGTCACCGCATAGACGCCGGTCGCCACCGCAAAGAAATAGCGCCACGCATGCTCGGTTGCGCGAAAACGCCAGGCGATCCACACCAGCGCCGCGAATGTGAACGGAAAAATCGTGCGGCCGACCCAGAGGTTGTTTCGCGTCTGCGCGAGATTTCCGTTGAACGTGAAGTTGCAGTAGACGAGCTCGTCCCACGCGCCGACGCTGATGAAGAAAATCGCGAGCAGCGCCGGGATGACGGTGAATCCCGCTGCCGCCTCTCCCCACTTTGCGCGGATCTCGCTCTTCTGGAACGTGCGCGTGAGCAGCGCCGCGATCGCGAGCGTCGCGAGCAGCAACGTCGTTTTCATCGACACGGCGAACGCGGCGCCGAGGATCAGGCCGATCAGCAGCGGACGCCTGCGCAGCACCAGCGCCACCACCGCCGCCATCCAGAGCGCGTTCCAGAGATTGTCGGTCCGGAACTCGAGCGATTTGAGGAAAAACGGCGGGAAGAGGGCGAGGAGTACGACGCTCCAGGCGGCGACGCGCTCGTCGTAAAGTCTCCGCGCGACGACGTAGGTCGACCAGATCACCGCCGCGAACAGCAGGAGCATCGGCACGCGCAACCAGAGGAGGATGCCGCTCCGCTCGCCCGCCACCGCGATGAACGGCGACATCAGCAGATGGAAGAGCGGCGCGTGGTTGTCGAAGTAGTCGCGATACTGCACCAGCCCCGCCGACCAGCCCCACGCCACGTGCGCGTGATGCTGCTCGTCGGCATCGAACCGGTAGCGGAAAAACGCGGCGATGCGCAGCACGATCGCGAGGGCGGCGAGGAGCGCGAGCGTGGTCTTTTCTTTCCGCGACAAGGAGGCGGATCGTAGCATCGCCTCTCGCGCCAGGAAAAAGCGCTCGACAGATCGGGGTGACGTGAATAAAATCCGCCCCCGCGCCGTTACCGAGCGCGCATTCAGCCGTTGTAGCTCAGTTGGCAGAGCAGCTGATTCGTAATCAGCAGGTCACCGGTTCAAATCCGGTCAACGGCTCCACTTTTCAACCCACCAGCGCCGGCCGAAAGGCCGGCGCTTCGCGTTTGGGGCATCCGATGCGGGAGCGCGTCCGCACCCAGTGGAGCGGCGGGCTCTTAGCCCGCCGGTAGCGGGAGAGACTCGGCGGGCTCTTAGCCCGCCGGTAACGGGAGAGACTCGGCGGACTCTGAGCCCGCCGACGGCGGAGAGACTCGGCGGGCTGAGAGCCCGCCGCTCCACCAAAACCGCGCTCGGGAAACTACGACTGCGATTCCACCTGCGCGCGGAGCCGTTCTTCCTGGTCGCGCAGTTCGGGCGTCATCGCTTCGCCGAAGTCTTCCATTTCGAAGAC
>DASVUA010000243.1:0-2642 GCA_036387295.1 Thermoanaerobaculia bacterium
GGGCCGTACGTCTTGCCGTCGATGGCCAGCGACCAGCGCGGAACGTTCCCCTGCGGTCCGGGAGGAGGAGGGGGAGCTGCCGATGCGCCCGGCGCCGGCGGTGCCGACGGCGAGGACGCCGCGCCATTGAACGCTCCGCTCATCGCCTGACCCATGGCCATGCCTGCGCCGAGGCCGACGCCTGCGCCGGCGACGCCACCGGGATTCGCCGCCGCGATCTTGATCGAATCGGCTGCCTGCAGTTGGGTGTACTGCTGCATGCGATCGCCGAGTACGCCGAGTTTCGTCCGCTGATCGATGGCCGCTTCCACTTCCTCGGGCAGCGAGATGTTGTCGATGTTGAAGCGCGACAGCTCGAGACCGTAGCTGCCGAACGACGGCGCGAGCTCGGTCTGCGCGAGCGTCGACAGTTCGCGGTAGCTCGAGGCGAGGTCCAGCGCCGGGATCTTCGAGGTCGCCACGATGTCGGAGAAGTGGCTGATGACAGTAGAGCGAAGCTGGCCGAGGATCTCTTCGGTCGTGGTGAGGTGCTGGGTGCCGACGATCGTCGAAAAGAACGTCTTCGCATCCGAGATGCGGATCGCATACGTCCCGAACGCACGCATGCGGATCATGCCGAACTCCGCATCGCGCATCATCACAGGGTTCTGCGTCCCCCACTTGAGGTCAGTGAAGAGGCGCGTATTGAAAAAGTAGACCTCGGCTTTGAACGGCGTGTCGACCCCGTACTTCCAGCCGCGCAGCGTCGACAGGACCGGCATGTTCTGCGTCGACAGCTCGTAGCGGCCCGGCTTGAAGACGTCGGCCACTTCGCCCTCATTGACGAAGATGGCGACCTGGTTCTCACGCACAGTGAGTTGTGCACCCATCTTGATTTCCTGGTCGTGGACCGGGAAGCGGTAGACGAGCGTGTTGTTCGTGTCGTCGAGCCACTCGATGATCTGGATGAATTCGTTTCTGAGCGCGTCGAACAAGCCCATTCTGGTGTGACCTCCGTGTGACGGTGAATAGTACGTGGAATTGGGCTGGGGGTTACGGGGTGTTGGGCGTTAGGCTTCCGGCTTTCGGGGTGTTCCGCCTGAAATCTGAATCCCCGAACGCCTGACGCTCAACGCCTGATGCCTTCGAAGGAGCTCCCCCTGAAAAAACTACTGATCGCCCTTTTCGCTACGACTTCATTGCTCGCTGACGAAGGCATGTGGATGCCGCAGCAGATTCCGCAGCTCGCGTCAGAACTGCAGAAGCTCGGAGTCGAGCTCGACGTGCGGCGGCTTTCCGATCTCACCGGCGACCCGATGGGAGCGGTGGTCTCGCTCGGCAACTGCACGGCGTCGTTCGTCTCGCCGGACGGCCTCGTCGTCACCAATCACCACTGCGCCTTCGGCTCGATTCAGCACAACTCGCGGCCCGACCGCGACCTGATCTCGAACGGCTTTCTCGCCCGCACGCGCGCCGAAGAGCTGCCTGCCGCGCCCGGCAGCAAGCTATGGGTCACGACCAACATCGAAGACGTGACGGCGCGCGTCAACGCCGGCATGCAGCCGAAGATCGCCGACGCCGCGCGCGCCGCGCACATCCAGCGCCGCGAAAAAGAGCTCGTCTCCGAATGCGAAAAAGGTGGCGGCGTCCGCTGTCGCGTCGCATCGTTCTTCGAAGGCTCGCAGTATCTCCGCCTCACGCAGGCCGAGATCACCGACGTCCGGCTCGTCTATGCGCCGTCGGATCGCGTCGGGGAGTTCGGCGGCGACGTCGACAACTTCATGTGGCCGCGCCACACCGGCGACTTTGCGTTCTATCGCGCCTACGTGGACGGCAAGCCGTACCACCCGAAGCATTGGCTGAAGCTCGCGAAGAAAGGGATCGACGAAGGCGATACCGTCATCGTGGCCGGCTATCCGGGCCGCACCTTCCGCTACAAAACCGCGGACGAAGTGCGCAATTACAAGGAGTTCGTCTATCCCGCGAACATCCGCTACTTCACCGAAGTCATCGGCCTCCTCGAGGAGGCCGGCAAAGACAGCCGCGACGTGCAGATCAGGAATGCGTCGCGCGCGCATCAAGAGCCTCTCGAACTCGCTCAAGAACTACACGAGCGTCAACGAAGGCTTCACCAAAGACCGCATCGTCGAAGCGCGCGTCGCGCGTGAGACGCAGATGCGAGCCGCGTCGCCCGTCGCGGCAACGGTACTCGACGAGCTGGCGCGACTGACGGCGGAACAGAACCGGATGCGCGAGCGCGATCTCATCCTCGACTGGCTCGTCTCGCGCGGCTCGCCGATGCTGCAGCAGGCATTCACGATCGTCCGGCTCGCACAGGAGCGGCCGAAAAAAGACCTCGATCGCGAGGCGCGGTTCCAGGAGCGGAACTGGCCGGCGCTCCGCACCGCCTCCGAGCGCGCGCAGCGAACCATCGATGTCCCCAGCGATCGCGCCGTCGTCCGCTACTTCCTCGCGGAAGCGGCGAAATTGCCGGGCGCACAGCGTGTCGCCGCGCTCAGCGGCGTCACGGCGGATGAGCTCTACACGAACACCAGGCTGGCGAACCCCGAAGAGCGGACGAAGATGTTCGGCGAAACGATCGCGCAGCTCGCGGCGCGCAACGACGCGATGCTGAACCTCGCGATCGCGCTGATGCCGCTGCT
>DASVUA010000244.1:0-3657 GCA_036387295.1 Thermoanaerobaculia bacterium
AGCTTCGCCTGCTCGATGGCGGCGACGAGGTTCATCTTGCGGCCGATGTCGGTGTGCTTTTCGAGCTCGCCGGCGATGTCGCTGAAGACTTCGAGATCGCGATGAACCTGTTCGCTGACGTTCGGCCGCTGCACCTTGACCACGACGTCGCGGCCGTCGCGCAACACGGCGCGATGCACCTGGCCGAGCGAGGCGGCGGCGAGCGGAGTGGCGTCGAACGACTCGAACGCTTTGGAGATGCGGATGCCGAGCTCCGATTCGACGATGCGCTCGACGTCGGCGAACGAGAACGGCTCGAGGTCGTCCTGCAGTTGCTCGAGCGCGATGATGTACTCCTGCGGCACGATGTCGGGGCGCGTCGAGAGGAGCTGCCCGAACTTGACGTACGTCGGCCCCATCTTCTTGAGCGCGTTTGCGAATGCATCGGCGCGCGCCTTGACGTCCGGCTCGATCTCTCCCTGTTCCGGCTCCGGAGCGAGAAAATCTTCAGCATTGACACTCAGACGGAAGTCTTTCCGTCCGTAGCGGGTGAAGAGCAGCAGCAGATCGCGGTAAGCGCCGAAGTGACGCGTTTTGACCATCGGGAAAGCGAACTGTGCAAACGAGGCGCCGGATGGATGCTGCGCGCTGTAGGGAGTTGCGTGTTGCGGCGTGCCCGGCGGCGACTCGCACCTGCCGCGGCGGATCGGCTCTCCAGCCTCGTCATGCTAGGATTCGCGCATTCTTCTGCAGTCCTCAAGGAGCGTTTCTCATCATGGCTAATCACAGGACCCTTTTCACTTCGGAGTCCGTCACTGAAGGGCATCCGGACAAGATCGCCGATCAGATCTCGGACGCAATTCTCGACGCCGTCCTGGCCGAGGATCCGGTCGGGCGCGTCGCGTGCGAAACGCTCGTGACGACCGGGCTGGCGATGATCTCGGGTGAGATCACCACGAAAACCTACGTCGACTTTCCGTCGATCGTCCGCAACACGATCCGGGAGATCGGCTACACGCGCGCCAAGTACGGCTTCGACAGCGAGACCTGCGCCGTCATCTCGTCGATCGATCCGCAGTCGCCCGACATCGCGCAGGGCGTCGATACGGGCGGTGCAGGCGACCAGGGTCTGATGTTCGGCTTCGCCGTTCGCGAGACCCCGGAGCTGATGCCGCTGCCGATCATGCTCTCGCACAAGCTGGGTCGCCGTCTCACCGAGATCCGCAAGTCGAACGAGCTCGATTTCCTCCGTCCCGACGGCAAGTCGCAGGTGACGATCGAGTACGAAGGAAAGCGCCCCGTGCGCGCGAGCGCGATCGTCATTTCGACGCAGCATTCGCCGAACGTCAGCCACCGCGACCTCACCGAGGCGATCATCGAAAAGGTGATCAAGCCGGTCGTCCCCGCCGAGCTGCTCGACAGCGAGACGAAGTTCCACATCAACCCGACCGGCAAGTTCGTGATCGGCGGACCGCAGGGTGACACCGGCCTGACCGGTCGCAAGATCATCGTCGACACGTACGGCGGCCGCGGCCGTCACGGCGGCGGCGCGTTCTCGGGCAAGGACCCCACAAAGGTCGACCGTTCGGCGTGCTACATGGCGCGCTACATCGCCAAAAACCTGGTGGCCGCCGGCATCGCCGACGAGTGCGAAGTGCAGCTCGCGTACGCGATCGGCGTGGCCGATCCGGTGTCGATCTACGTCGACACGTTCGGCACGAGCAAGCTCGAACAGTCGAAGCTGGTCGAGCTCGTTCGCGAGCACTTCCAGATGACGCCGCGCGGCATCATCGAATCGCTGCAGCTCCGCCGCCCGATCTTCAAAAAGACCGCGGCGTACGGTCACTTCGGCCGCACCGAGCCGGAGTTCACCTGGGAAGCGACCGACAAAGCCGAGGCGCTGCGCGCTGCGGCCGGTGTGGACGCTGCCGTCGCGGTTTGAACGCACACAATTTCGTCGTGAATGCGCCGGGCTTTCGAGCCCGGCGTTTTTTTTTGGAGTGCGGCGACGCCAGTCGCCGTTCTGACTCGCGCCAGCCGCAGCTGGCGCTGCGGCGAGTGACAGCGGCGACTGACGTCGCCGCACTCCACATCAACGCAACGGGAAGAGGGTGACGTTGCCGCGCGCGGTGACGCTGGCGGCGGAGTGATCGAGCGTCTGCGCGAGCATGCGCTGCGCGGCCGGTTCGAGCGTCGTCTGGCGCTCTTCCCGTTTCTGCGCAACGGCGGTGGCGATCGGGACCGCGATCACGGCCACGTGCGTGATGCCGTCCGCGCGAAGCCGCTCGCGCACCGCGTCGGCCGTGGGCAGGTCGAGATAGCGCGAGATGCGCGGTCCGTCGAAATTGCCGCCGCCGCGGACGCGCCGCGTGAACCAGTACGTTTCGCCGAGGCCGACCACGAGCGTGCGCGAGTCGCGCGGCAGGATCATGTTCAGCCACTCGACCGTCGCATAGGAAGGCCGTTGCGTCCGGAGATAGTCGTCCTCCGCCGCCATGCCCGCCAGGAGTGAGAACGCATTGCCGCGCGAGGTGAACCACACCACGACGAACGTCTGCAGCACGATCGCGGCAGTGACCAGCGTCGCGATGACGCGGCGGCGCAGGTCGGGCGTGGCGGTGAGCGAAGGAACGAGGAGAAACGGCACGAGAATGCGGGAAGAGGGGGCAAGGAAGAAGAGCGCGAGCGCCATGAACGCCGCGGCGATCGCGAGCGCGCCGCTGGCAAAGAACGGCAGCGCCAGAATCGCGGCGCCGAGCGCCTCGTCCACGAATTTTGCTTCGAACACGTAATCGGCCAGGGCGAGCGCGCGATAGCCGGAAACGTGTGGTGCGCCGGCGCTCAGGAACGGGGCGAACGGATTGCCGGTGAGCAGGAGATTGCGTGCGAAGAAGACGATGCCGAAAAGGGCGGTCCATTTCGGCAGGCGCCGTTTCAACGCCCAGCCGATCAGCGCGAACGGAAGGAACGTGTACTTCGTCAGCAGGCCTGCCGCGGTCGCGGCGGAGGCGGTATCGCGATCGTCGCTTTCGAGGGCGACGTAAAGCACGACGAACAAGCCGGCCAGCGGCCATTCGACCAGCGACCAGCCGGCCGTGATGGCGAGTGCAGGGGTCGTGACGATGGCGGCGGTGGCGAGCCACGAACGCGTCCGCCGCACGATGAGCAGCGTCGTGGCGATGGCCGCGAAAAAGTGCAGAAAATGCGAGGCGATTCCGCCGTCGGTGGCCCCGAGCAGCGCGAGCGGAAGGAGATCGGCGGACTCGATGCCGAGCGGAAAGTAAGAGTGCGACAGCAGCGGCAATTCGACCGCGCGCGCTTCGAGCACCCAGGCGTGCGGAACGGCGAGGTGATACGCAAGCTCGTCGAGCGATGTGGGCGGCGCCTGCGCTGCGACGAAGCCGCACGCGAGCACGATGAAAACGAAGAGCGCCGGCCACGACGAAACGCGCGGCAGGGTCGCGGCGCCGGACGTTGCCTGAGGAGCGGGAAGCGGCGCGCCGGAGTACCACTTCAGGAAGAAGAATATCGTGACGGCGAGGCCGGCCACGAGCAGCGGGACGAGCGTCCACGCCGCGATCTTCATCGTGCCGACGAGAAAGAGGGTGGTGCCGAAGATTGGATATCCGAGGAGAAAGTCGAGCGGCAGATCGACGCGCGACGAGCGCCGTAGAAGCG
>DASVUA010000245.1:0-5390 GCA_036387295.1 Thermoanaerobaculia bacterium
GTCGGCGGGCTAAGAGCCCGCCGCTCCACTGTCGCGCGAGGGCAAGGCGACGTAGAACGTGGCGCCTGCGCCTTCTTCGCTCTCGCAGAGAATCTGGCCTCCGTGGCTGGCGGTGATGCGGAAGGCGACGGCGAGCCCGAGGCCGCTGCCGCGGCGTTTTCCGGTAGTGAAGAACGGTTCGAAGATCTGTTTTTGCGCCTCGGCGGGGATGCCGCAGCCGTTGTCTCGCACGTAGAACACTACGAATTGCTCGGCGTTCGCGAGCTCCTCGCGGACGAACGGAAGCTCGTCTCCGCGTGCGGCACCGATCGTGACGACGCCGCCGCTTTTCGTTGCGTCGCGCGCGTTGGCGACGAGGTTCAGCAGCACCTGTGCGAGTTGATCCGCATCGGCGCGCGTCTCGAGCTGCGTCGCCGACGGGTCGATCTCGACCTCGCGATCGAGCAGCAGCTCGCGCACCTCGTCGGCAAACTCACGGATCAACGCCCCCAGATCGAGCGGCTCGATCCGCGGCTGCACAGGATTCGTGAAACGGAAGATCTCGTCCGTCAACCGCTGTCCGCGCCGCACCGTCTCGATCACGTGGCGCGCCGGCTTTTCGAGCGACGGATCGGTCTGCGCCTTCCGCCGCAGCACTTCGGCGAGCGGCGCGAGCACCATCAGCAGATTGTTGAACTCGTGCGCGACCGAAGCCGACACGCGTCCCAGCGACTCCACCCGCGCTGCATGCTCGATCTGACGGCGCAACTGCTCGAGCGCTTGTTCCGACTCCCGCCGTCCGCTGACGTCGCGCGCCGTGCCGACGATCGCGTTCACCGCCGGATCGCCGAGCCGGTTTGCGCGAATCACTTCGAGATACCGCCACGAGCCGTCGCGATGACGAAAGCGAAACTCCGCCACGACCGGAGTCGCACCCTCCGCCGATCCGAAACGCCCCGCCACATGTTCGCGATCGTCGGGATGCACGAAATCGAGCGGCCTCCGCCCCAGCAATTCTTCGGGCGGATATCCGAGCACGCGCGTGATGGCGGGACTGACATAGGTGAAGCGGCCGTCGCCGTCGCAGAGATAGATGACGTCGTACGTGTGCTCGACCAGCGCACGGAACTTCGCCACGGACGCGATCCGCTCTTCCTCCGCGCGCCGGCGTTCGGTGATGTCGGAGATGAAGGCGGTGAACGTCATCCCGCTGCTGTCGCCTTCCGCGGTGATGCGGACTTCGATCGGAAACTCGCTGCCGTCCGCTCGCAGTGCAATCCACTCCACGCGTCGCCCGATCGACGACGCATCGCCCGTGTCGAGAAACGCGCGCATGGCGCGCTGATGCGTGGAGCGAAAGCGCTCCGGGATGAGCAGCTCGGCCATCGGCCTTCCGAGAACCGCGGAGCGCTCGCGTCCGAAAATCTCTTCCGCGCTGCGGTTCCAGCGGACGATGCGCCCTTCGTGATTGATCGACACCACCGCATCGAGCGCCCCCTCGAGGATCGTGCGCATGCGCGCCTCGCTGACGCTCACTTCCTCTGATGCGCGGCCTCGCTCGACGGCATAGCGGATCGCGCGCACCAGCGCGTTCGCATCGGTGCTCCCTTTGACCAGGTAATCCTGCGCGCCGGCCGCCACCGCACGCAGTGCAGTCGCCTGATCGTCGCGGCCCGTCATCACCACGACCGGAGTGGCCATCGCGTGCTGCCGCAATGCCTCGAGCGTCGAAAGCCCGCTGCTGTCCGGCAGACCGAGGTCCGAGAGAATCACGTCGAACTCCTCGGAGCGAAGGGCGAGCATCGCCTCCGCCAGTTGCCCGCACCGCCGCACCTCGAACGACTCCCGGCGCAGCACGGTCTCGAGGATGCGCGCATCGACCTCGGTGTCTTCGACGAGCAGGACACGCACCTGCGGCGGCGCGAGAAAACGGCGTACGGTCATTCCAGGGTCCAAGGTACGGCCTTCAAGGTCGCGGTTCCATTCGTCGAACTACGTAGAAGCCAACGGATAGACACCTAGGCGTGCGCAATGCGCGCGAAGAGGCGCACAATCGCGTCGTCATGTCGCGGACGATGAGGAAAAGCGGAATGGCCGACGTCGGCGACATCCCGCTCGGCGCGCACTTCTGCCACTTCTTCGAACGAGACGCCGAGGTGTACGCCACCGCCGCGCCCTTCCTCGCCGCCGGCATCGAGGAAGGGGAGCTCTGCATGTGGCTCCTCGCGCAACCGCTGGCAGAGAAGAGTGCGCGCGAGGCACTGCAGCGCGTCATGCCCGATGCCGAGCGCCTCATTGCCGGCGGCAGCGTCATCCTGCAGCCGGCGCTCACCTGGTACCTGCGCGACGGCGAGCTCGATCCGGTGAGGATCGGCGACGCGTGGACCCGGCTCCTCGGCGAGGCGCACCAGCGCGGCTTCACCGGCGTCCGCGTCGCCGGCTGCGTCACCTGGCTGCGCGAAGAGCAGTGGCCCGCCTTTCACCAGTACGACGTCGATCTCGAAGCGGCGATCGCCGGAAAGCCGATGATCGTTCTCTGCTCGTATCCGCTCGCGCAGATCGGCACCGCGCAGATTCTCGACGTCGCGCAAATGCACCACTACGCGCTCGCCACGCGCAACGGCCGGACAGAGCTCATCGGCGCGCCGGTGCTCCGGATGAAGCAGCTCGACCTCCGCAATCGACGCGAAGCCGCGATCAGCGCACTCGGCCTCACCGCGATCCGCGAACACGATCTCTGCGTGCTGCTGCAGGACGCCGCCGCACTCGGCGCGCATACGCTCGACACCGGCCGCAGCATCATCTGGCAGGTGCGGCCCGAGACGAGCGACATGATCCTCCGCACTGGCGCGGGGTGGGACGAGCTGCCCCCCGGCACGATCCTCGCGCTCGCGAACGCCGGCGCGGCCGCGTTCGTGCTGTCGAACGATCAGCCGGTCGTCGTCGCCGACCTGCAGCACGACCCGCGGTTCCACCCCTCGCCTCTTCTTCGCGATCGCGGCGTCGTGACGCTGCTGAGCGCCGTCATCCGCGGTCGCGATCAGCCGTGGGGACTCCTCAGCGTGCAGTCGCTGACGCCGCGGCAGTTCGATGCCGATGACGTGCAGTTCCTCCAGTCGATGGCCAACGTGCTGGCTCTGGCAATCGAGCGGAAGGAAGCGGAAGAAGAGCGTGGGCGCCTGCTCGCTGACGCCGAGCGCGCGCTCGCGCAGCTCGACGCAATCCAGCGCATCACCGACACCGCGCTCGCGCGCATGAGCCTCGACGACCTCCTATCCGAGCTGCTCGCGCGTCTGCGCAACACGCTGCAGGCCGATCACACCGTGGTGCTGCTGCTCGATGAGCAGCGCACGCACCTCATCGTCCGCGCCGTCGATGGGTTTGCGTACGACCGCCTGGCAGCGGTGCGAGTGCCGCTCGATCAGATGCTTTCCGGGCAGGCGGTGCGGTCAGGAAAGGCGATGATCTTCGACTCCGTTCCCGACCCGGCCTCGCACTGGACGGCCGCCGTCGGCGTGATGCTGCAGGCCGCCATGGCGGCGCCACTGATCGTCGAGCGGAAGATCATCGGCACCGTCACCGTCACCTCCACCGTCCCCCGCAAGTTCGCGGAAGAAGAGCTGGAGCTGCTGCGCGTGGTCGCCGATCGCGTCGCCCCCGCGATCGAGCGCTCGCGCCTGACAGAAACTGTCCGCGCCGGCAGCGAGCGTCTCGAGTCGCTTTCGCGGCGCCTGCTCACGGCGCAGGAAGAGGAGCGACGCCGTGTCGCGATCGAGCTGCACGACGATCTCGGGCAGGTCCTCACCGCAATCCGCATCAACCTCGGCGCGTCGCCGCCCAATGTTTCCGACGCGGTGGAAAGCGTCGACCTGGCCATGCAGACGGTCCGCGATCTCGCGCTCGATCTCCGCCCCGCCATTCTCGATGACCTCGGCCTCTCCGCCGCGCTCCGGTGGTACGCCGACCGTTTCGCGCGCCAGACAGGCGTCGACACGCATCTCGCCGTCGATGAGTTCCCGCGGCTCGATACAGGGATCGCCACTGCAGCGTTTCGCGTGGTGCAGGAGGCGCTCACGAATGTCGCCCGGCATGCGGCGGCGAAAAACGTCTGGCTCACTCTGCGCCGCGCGAACGGCAGCGTCGAGCTCCTCGTGCGCGACGACGGCGCAGGCTTCGACGTCGCCGCCGCCATCGCGCGCGCGGCACGCGGCGCCTCGCTCGGATTGATCGGAATGGAAGAACGGATCTCGCTCGCCGGCGGCACGCTCGCCATCGTCAGCACAGCCGGATCCGGCACCGAGATCCGCGCGCGCTTTCCGGGAGGTGCTGCATGAAACTGATCCGCGTCCTCCTCGCCGACGATCACACGCTCGTTCGCGCCGGCATTCGACGCCTGCTCGCCGGCCTCGCCGGAGTGGAAGCTGTAGGCGAAGCAGGCGACGGTCACGAAGCGCTGCGCCTCGCCGAAACGCTGCGTCCCGACGTGGTCCTCCTCGACATCGGCATGCCGGGCCTCAACGGCCTCGAAGTGGCGGCGCGCCTGGCGAAGCTCGACGCCGGCATCCGCGTCGTGATCCTCTCCATGCACATGTCGGAGGAGTACGTCCTCCAGGCCTTGCGCGCCGGCGCCGCCGGCTACCTCCTCAAAGGCGCCGACGTGGCGGAGCTCGAAGTCGCAGTACGCGCCGTAGCGCGCGGCGAAACGTACCTCAGTCCCGCGGTTTCGAAGCGCGTCGTGGACGATTACGTCAGCCGCACGACCGGCACCACCGACCCACTATCCCCTCTCACCTCGCGGCAACGCGAAATCCTCCAACTCGTCGCCGAAGGCCACACCAGCAAAGAAATCGCAACCTCCCTCGGCCTCAGCTACCGCACCGTCGAAGCCCACCGCAACCAAATGATGAAACGCCTCGACGTCCACGACGTCACGGGGTTAGTGCGATTCGCAGTACGCGTAGGCCTAATCGCCGGCGACGCGTAGTCACCTTCGTTTTAGTGGAGCGGCGGGCTCTTAGCCCGCCGACGCCAGTCGCCGCTCTCACTGGCGGTGGCGACAGCCACCGCTTCTGCCTCGCCTGCGGCAGCTACCGCTGCCGCGAGCCAAAGCGGCGACTCACCGTCGCCGCACTCCAAACTGAACCCACTGCGCCCCGAAAAAGATCGCCGCCTCTTAGTGGAGCGGCGGGCTCTTAGCCCGCCGGCAATCAAGACCGCCCGCTTATACGATCAACAACTCTCAGCGCGAAAACCAAATGTGGAGTGCGCCGACGCCAGTCGCCGCTCTCACTTGCGGTGGCGACAGCCACCGCGTCTGCCCTCGCCTGCGGCAGCTATCGCTGCCGCGAGCCAAAGCGGCGACTAGGGTCGCCGCACTCCAAACTGAACCCATTGCGCGCCGAAAAACGATC
>DASVUA010000246.1:0-3131 GCA_036387295.1 Thermoanaerobaculia bacterium
GTGGAATCTCCGGGCGGTCGTCGCGAAGAATGATCGACTCCGCTTCGAGCGGCATGTACGTCAGCGCGGCGGTGAATGCGATGCGCGGGCGAAATCGGTAGCGCACTCCCCCTTCGACGAGGAACGTCGTCTGCGGGTCGAACTCGATCTCGATGCGGTCGTCGAAGCGTTCTTCGAGATTGCCGAGGACGACGAACGCCGCGCCGGCTCCTGCAAACGGCGAGAACCGCGCTTGCGGCGCAACGTGCCAGCGGCCGGTGAGCGAGTAGATGTCGAGACTGATCGTGTTCAGATCGACGTCGCCTGGATTGATCACCGCGACCGGGTTGATGAACGTCGCGGCGAGGTGCGCCGAAACGCGATCCGAGAAAAAGAGCTCCGCGCTCGCGGCAAACCCGCGGCTCGATTCGACCTCGAGCTGCGAGCCGGCGTACTCGCCGTCGCCCGTCATGATCGTGCCGACGTGATGCGCGCCCACTTCGATCTCGGCCGCGCCGAGCGGCAGCGCGAGCAGCAGCAAAATGGCGAACGTCTTCATTGGAAAAGCGTGTCGACGTACGCCTGCGGATCGAACGGAATCAGGTCGTCGGCCGCTTCGCCGACGCCGACGAATTTCACCGGGATCTCGAACTGCCGCATGATCGAAAGGATCACGCCTCCTTTCGCCGTCCCGTCGAGTTTCGTCACCACCATCCCGGTCACTTTCGCCGCCTCGAGAAACGCGGCGGCCTGATTGACGCCGTTCTGTCCCGTCGTGCCGTCGATGACGAGCAGCGTTTCGTGCGGCGCGCCCGGCACCGCGCGATCGATCACGCGATGAATTTTCGAGAGCTCCTGCATGAGGTGCGATTTGTTGTGCAGCCGGCCGGCGGTGTCGATGATCACGATGTCGGCACCGCGCGAATTCGCGGCGGCGACGGTGTCGTGCGCCACGGCGGCGGGATCCGATCCCGCTTTGTGTTTCACGAGCGGCACGCCGATGCGGTCAGCCCACATCTGCAGCTGTTCGATCGCCGCGGCGCGAAACGTGTCGGCCGCACCGAGGACCACGCTGCGGCCTTCGTTCTTCCAGCGCTGGGCGAGCTTCGCAATGGTGGTGGTCTTCCCGGTGCCGTTCACCCCTACCACCAGCACGACGAACGGTTTCGCGCGCGTCACGTCGATCGTTGCGGCCTGCCGCTTCGGAATCAGCGCGCGCGTTTCCTCACGGATCACGGCGCTGAGGCGGTCCATGCTCGTGATTTTCTCGTCGCGCACGCGGCGCTCGAGACGATCGACGATGGCGGTGGTCAGCTCCGCGCCGACGTCGGCGCCGAGAAGACCTTCTTCCAGTCCGTCGATGGCGCTCTGATCGATCGGAAGGTCGGGCGTGATCGCCTCCTTCACCTTCTCGATGATCTCGGTGTGGGTCATGAAGAGCCCACGTTTCAGTTTGTCGAAGAGTGATTTTTTCGGTTCGCCCATAGCTTTACTCGAGGTCCAGGTGTGTCATCGCTTGCCGCCGCTTCCCTGCTCGCGCGCCGCGATGGCGCGCTGCACCATGGCTTCGTCGACGGTGAGGACGCCGCTGTCGCGCGGCTCGAACTCGAGAGCGCGGATGACGCGGCGATAGGTTTCGCGCAGCGCGCGTGCGCCGAGGCGTTTCTGCCGCGCCGCATCCCACGCGATCGCAATCAACGCGCCGCGCGTGATCTGCAGGTCGATGCCGAAACGTTGAAAGTATTCGCGTGAGGTGCGGAAGATCGAGCCTTCCGGCTCGACGAAGATGCGCGCCAGCTCTCCTTCGCCGAGGTCCTGCAGCACCACGATCGACTCGAAGCGGGAGATGAACTGCGGCGTCATGCCGTAGCGAAAGAGATCGTCGTATTTGAGGTAATCGCCGAGGTGAAACGGCAGCTCCTCGCGCACTTCGCCCGAAGCAGAAACGACCACGACCGGCTTCATCGGCACGACGTCCTGCCCCAGCGTCGCGCGGCGCAGCACGCTGTCGTAGAGCTCTTCGAACGCGCCTCCCGCCACGAAGAGGATGTTCGCGGAGTTGACGACGAACGTCATGCCGTCGGCTTCGAACTTGACATTCTCGTTCTCCATCAGCGTCAGCAGCGCTTCCTGCGCGATGATGCCGCGCACGTTCGGCGCGCCGCTGACGTTCGCGCGGACTTTGTCCACCTCGTCGATGAAGACGATGCCGCTCTGCACGGCCTGGATGATCTGGTGCGGCGTGGCGGCGGGGCCGAGCATTTTGCGCGCATTCGCGTAGAGACGTCCGAGCACCGCTTTGCCGTAGCCCTGATGCTCTTCGGCCAGCACGTTCGCGTTGAGACGGATGACGTTCGCGTACGTGCCGAGATCGGGAGTGCGCGCGAGGAACTGCTCGACGGCGCGCATGAGCGTCGTCTTGCCGGAGCCGGAGTTGCCGATCAGCAGGATGTTCGGCGCCGGATGGCCGACCAGGTGTTTGACGAGTGCGACCGAAATCTCGCGGATCGCCTCATCCTGACCGACGACCGACTTGCGCAATTCTTCGAAGATGTCGCGAGGACGGAGCGGAAACGACATGCGCGGCGGATTGTACCCGTGCGAACTCCCTTCGCCTCCCGCGCTCGCCCGGAGTACATTGCGGCGCATGTTTTTCGAAAAAGGTCTGGTGCGGGTCCGCAGGCAGCTCGTCGAGATGCGTCGCCTGGCGTCGTTGCCCGAGGCGCAGCTTTTCGCGGTCACCAGCGTCTCGGCATGGACGCCATCCGAACATCTCGATCATTCGTTGAAGGTGGCGACGTGGATCGTGCAGCGCGTGCTCGATCCGGCGCCCGAACGGGGCCGTCCGTTCAGCTTCATCGGTCTGCTCATCCTCTGGAGCGCGCGCATTCCGCGCGGCCGCGGCAAGGCGCCCGAACGGGTGCGCGGAGCGCGCGCCACTCGCGAGGAGTTGATGGCGGCGATCGACTCGCTCGAAGCGCATCTCGCCCGGTTGAACGCGTCTCTCCTCGAGCGGAAACGCGGTCCGATCGTGCCGCATCCGATGTTCGGCAGCCTCACGCCGCCGCAGGCGCTACGATTCGCGGCAGTGCACACGGATCACCATCTGCGGATCGTGAAAGACGTACTGCGATCAAGTGGAGCGGCGGGCT
>DASVUA010000247.1:0-2345 GCA_036387295.1 Thermoanaerobaculia bacterium
TCACCCGCACATACCTCGCGCCCGGCATCGCTCGGATCCATCCTCCGAGTTCGAGTTGGAGCAGTGACTCGGCGACGGCGGCGGAGGTGCGTCCGAGGCGGGAGGCGACGGTGTCGATGTGCGCGGCTTCTTCGCGGGTGAGGGCGGCCAGCACTTCGCGCAGCGGGGAATCGGGCTCGCGTGCTTCCTCGGCGACGAGCGTCAACTGCAGCGTTTTCTGCAGTTCGTCGGGAAGCTCCTGGAAGATGTCGTGCTCGTCGTGCACGAGCTTCGCGCCGTACTGCACGAGGCGGTGCGTTCCTTCCGAGCCCGCGGCGAAGATCGAGCCGGGCACGGCGAAGACCTCGCGATTCTGTTCGGCCGCCATGCGCGCCGTGATCAGAGAGCCGCTGCGGCGTGTCGCTTCGACGATCACCGTGCCGTACGACAGCCCGGAGATGATCCGGTTGCGGATCGGGAAGTGTTCTTTCTTCGGAGGAGCGCCGGGGCGGAACTCGGTCAGGATGAGACCTCGCTCCGCGATCGTTCGAAACAGCCGCGCGTTCGAGCGTGGATAGATGATGTCGATGCCGGTGCCGAGCACCGCGATCGTTTTTCCTCCCGCATCGAGCGCCGCATGATGTGCGGCCGAATCGACGCCGCGCGCGAGTCCCGAGACGATCGTGAGTCCCGCCGGCGCGAGCTTGCGCGCGAGATGTTCGGCGACGTTCACCGCGTACGGCGACGCCCGCCGCGATCCGACGATGGCGACGCACGGCGTGGCGAGCAGCGACAGATCACCTTCGTAGTGAAGCACGAGCGGAGGATCGTGAATCTCGCGCAGCATGCGCGGGTATTCGTCGTCGAGCACCGTCACCACGCGGTCGCGGAGCGACTCGATGAGCCGCGGGTTTGTTAACGGATTCCTTACGTCGTGCGCCTGCTCGGGAGTTACGCTGAGCAGCCCTTGCAACAGTCGGGAAGATGCGTTGCACGCGGTCGAAACCGGGTCGAAGAATTCGAGCAGCAACCTCGTCCGATTGGGCGTGAGAAACGGAAGTAGAGAGAGTGCGATGGTGAGATCGCGACTGGCAGCGTCGTTCATTCGTGCATGGGTGCGCCGGGACGGGCAGCGATGCGCGGGCGGAGAGCCGGCCAGTGGGAACCGCGCAAGTATACTGCGCGGTCTGAGAAGGGAGTCTCGATGAAGCGCGCGTTTGCAACGACGTCTTCGCTGATCTTCGCAGTGCTCTTGTTGACCGCCTGCAGCTCCGGCGGCGGTGGCGATCTCTCCAATGCCGAGACGCAGCGCCGTTTCGGCGTCCGGATGGCGAGAATGAATCTCTGGCGCGAGGCGCGTTTCCGCTTTCAGCGTGCGACGCAGATCGAGCCGCAGAACGCGATGACGCACAACAATCTCGCGGTCGCGTTCGAAGCGACCGGCGATTTCGAAGCGGCCGCGCGCGAGTATCGCGAGGCGCTCCGCCTCGACCGGACGAACGAATACATTCAGAAGAACTACAGCCGCTTCGTCGAGTTCACGCAGAAGGCGAAGAAGCGGCAGGTCGCGCCCGGAACCGGAACGACGCCTGCCGCGGCCGCGACCACGCCTGCCGCGCCGGGAAGCACACCGGCGGCGACGAGCCCTGCGCCGCTCGCTCCGCCGACGATGCCCACCGCCGAAACGTCCGCTCCTCCCGAACCGCCGTCCACGACCACGAATCCTCCCGAGGAGGGAGTTTGATGAACGCGCTCGCTGCCACGCTCGCAATTGCGCTCGCGCTGCCGTTATCGGCCGCCGACGTCATGGAAGTGAAACTGAAGTTGCCGGTGAAACCGAAGCTGCAGATCACCGGTGACGAGCGCATCGCCATCGCACCGTTCGTCATCGCCTCGAAAGGGGAGAAGAAAGACGATCGCGCCACGAAAGTCGACGTGCAGGCGGAGTTCAACCGCTACATGAAAAAGCAGCTCGCGAAATCGACCAAGCTGCGCCTCGTCGACGTCGGCCAGACGCGGCTTCCCGGCACCGACATCCGCTCGCTGCAGGCGGCGCGCGATTACTGGAAAGAGCTCGGCGCGCGCACCGGCGCCGACTTCATCGTCACCGGGATCGTCGACTTCGACATCAACGATAAAGCGGGCTACAAAACCGAAGAATACGTGTCGCCGGCAGACGGCCGCACGTATCACCGGCAGGTCCTCGTCGAATCGACCGGCTTCGTGTTCGACATCGACGTGGCGGTGTTCGATCCCGACACCGGCGAGATGATTCTCGAAGAGAACTTCCGCGACTTCAAAGAGTTCGATCAGCGGAACTACGACGAGATCCTCGGTCTCTTCGAGAACCTCCGCGCGCTCGAAAC
>DASVUA010000248.1:0-2335 GCA_036387295.1 Thermoanaerobaculia bacterium
AGCCCGCCGCTCCACTGCACTACCGGCGTGTTCGAGAGGGCGCGGGAGGCGCGAGCGCTGAGTCAAGTCTTGAGACGAACGGCGTTTCGTGGAGCGGCAGGCTTTTAGCCTGCCGAGCATTGGTCGGCGGGCTAAGAGCCCGCCGCTCCACTGAATGACGGCCGCGTGCGTCAGTGAAATCGCAGACGGGAGTGGCGTTGGCGGTGCAAGGTACACGCGTGTGAATGGTGCCGCGCTTGGCCTTGTCTGCATGACCACGACGGATGAGGTCCGGTTTCGGACGATTACCCGTACGCGGCTTCGGTCGCTCGATGCGCGGGTGCAGATCACGACGTTGCGCGAGCTTTATCTCGACAACATTCGTCGCCTTTCCGGTGCGATCGATTACTGCCGGAGGCATCGCATTCGGCTTTATCGCCTCACCTCGGGGCTCTTTCCGCAGAGCGAAGAGGGGCCGGGGTTCGATGTATTGAGCGAGCTGGCGGAGACGATCGGCAAGATCGGGGATCGTGCGAACGCGGCGGGGATTCGGCTGGTCATGCATCCCGATCAATTCGTCGTGCTCAGCTCGGACAGTGCGTCTGTCATCGACAACAGCATCAGCGTGCTGCGCCAGCATGCGCGGGTGCTCGATCTGCTGCAGCAGCCGCGCTCCGCCTGGGCGGCGCTGGAGATTCACGGAGGCAAAGGTGGGCGCGCCGATACGCTGGTGCGGGTCATTGGCGAATTGCCGGATGAGATTCGCTCGCGACTGGCGCTGGAGAACGATGAGCATGCGTATGGCGCCGCCGAAATCCTCGATGTCTGCGCGCGTGCGAACGTGCCGATGGTGTTCGACGCGCATCATCACATCGTGCACGAAGAGTTGGACAGCTACGAGCATCCGAGCATCGCCGCGGTCGTCCTTGCCGCGCGTGCGACGTGGCCCGATCCGGCGTGGCAGATGGTGCACATTTCCAACGGTCGCGATGCGTTCGGCGACTCGAAACTTGCCGATTACATCGACGTCTTGCCGTCGGCGTAGCGCGAGGTGCCGTGGATCGAAGTGGAAGCGAAACAGAAAGAGCTCGCGATTGCGCGGCTCAGGAAGACGTGGCGATGACGCCCGATTTCTCAAGCGCGCAGCGCGCGTTCGCGGAGTTCGTCGACGCGACGCCGCTCGACGCACGCGTGCTGGTGTTTCACGATTCGGATGCCGATGGCGTGACTGCCGGCGTGGTGCTGCAGCGGGCGCTCGAACGGCGCGGCTTCACGAATGTCGCGCGCTGCGCGCCGACGCGCGAGCGCGACGCCTGGTCGGCTGCGAATCGCGAGCTCATCGCGGCGCACAAGGCCGAGGCGCTGTTCGTGCTCGATCTCGGCTCGCGCGATGAGCCGCTGCTCGAGGATGCGCGCTGCTGCCTCATCGATCACCATCACCCTGACGGCGTTCCGCCGAATGCACTGCTGATTACCGCGTATGCGTGGGATCCGATTCCGAATACGTCGCTGATCGTGTACGACCTCTGTGCGTCGCTCGTCGACGTCGAAGACCTCGACTGGGTGGCCGCGATCGGCGTTCTCAGCGACCTGGGCGAGCGCGCGGCGTTTCCGCTGCTCGCGAGGGTGAAGAAAAAGTACGCGATGTCGGATCTCAAAGAAGCGACCACGCTGGTGAATGCGGCTCGTCGCGCGTCCGAATATCAGCCGGAGACCGCGGCCCGCGCGCTGCTTGCGCATGCGACTGCACGCGATTTCGTCCGCTCCCCTTCCGCCGAGGTGGAGGCATTGCGGGCTGCGCGTGAAGAGGTGAAAGTCGCGATGGCGGAGGCGAAAAAGGCGGCACCGAAATTCGCGGGGAACGTTGCGCTGATTCGTGTGCACTCGCGGTGTCAGGTGCATCCGGTCATTGCGCAGATCTGGCGCACGCGCTTGCCGAAATACATTGTGATCGTGGCCAATGACGGCTATTTACCCGGCCGTGTGAATTTCTCCGCGCGCAGCGCGAGCGGCATCAACCTGCTCGAGTTTCTCCGCTCGTTCGATCTCGGCGAGGGAGAAGGTTCTTATGCGCGCGGACACGATCAGGCGACCGGTGGGAGTTTGCCGTTGGAGCGGTGGAAGCTGTTGCTGGAGAAGATTGGGTTTGCGGTTTGGGCGTGAATTTACCTCTGCTCTTCCTCGGCGCAGCGTCGGCTGCCGTATGGCGTCGCAGAAGCGGAGGCTGCGGCCTCCGCAAGTGAAAGCGGCGACTGGCGTCGCCGCACTCCACACGATTCGTCGGCGGCGTCACACGCTGTTTGGTGGAGCGGCGGGCTTTAGCCCGCCGAGCATTTGTCGGCGGGCTAAGAGCCCG
>DASVUA010000249.1:0-3134 GCA_036387295.1 Thermoanaerobaculia bacterium
GCAGATCCGCGACGCTGTGTTGCGCGTGCTCACCACCCCGACGTACGCCGCACGCGCGGAAGCGGTGCGCTACGAGCTGGCCGGGCTCGACGCCGCCACCACCGGCGCCGAGCTGCTCGAAGAGCTGGCCGGCGCACGCAATCAAATGCTCGAACAGAGCGCCTGAGGAACCATGACCGGAATCGGAATCGTTGCCGTCTTTCTGATGATCTTCGTGACCGTCTCGCGCGACGACGAATAAGCGTTCGCCGTTTCGTCCCTGTGGAGCGGCGGGCTCTCAGCCCGCCGACCTTCATTGCTCGGCGGGCAAAGAGCCCGCCGCTCCACCAGAACGGGTCGCGAGGAACCGCTCGCGCCAAACCGCGATACAGTGCGGTTTCATGCATCCGCGCCACGTTCTGCTCCTCGGCGCCACCGGTCTCGTCGGAGGTGAACTGTTGCAGCTGCTCCTCCGCGACGAACGCATCGAGCGCGTCACCGTCATCGCACGACGCCTCACGGGTGCAGGCAGCGCGAAGCTCGACGAGCACATCCTCGACCTCGGCCAGATGCAGCAGCACCCGAGCCTTTTCGCCGTCGACGCGATCTTCTGCGCCCTCGGCACCACCATCAAAACGGCCGGCAGCCAGGAGCGGTTCCGCGTCGTCGATCACGATTACCCGCTCATGGCAGCGCGGCTGGGGAAAGAGCAGAACGCCAAGCAGTACCTGCTCGTGAGTGCCCTGGGAGCAAATGCGAGCTCGCGCGTGTTCTACAACCGAGTCAAAGGTGAGGTCGAGCGCGACCTCCTCCAGCTCAACTACCCACGCACCACCATCGCCCGCCCCTCGCTGCTCCTCGGAGAACGCAGCGAAAGCCGTTTCGGCGAGCGCGTTTTCTCCCACTTCGGGTGGCTCATGCCTCCCGCCTATAAGCCCATTCGCGCACGAGACGTAGCAACCGCGCTCGTCGAAGCCGCGCACGCGCAGGAATTACCTGTGCAGATACTCGAATCGCGCGCGATGCGCACACGGAGGAAGTAGATGTCTACATTCGCAGAGCTCGGGCTCCGTCCGGAGCTCCTGGAAGCCCTCACCACCCTCGGATACGAGGCGCCGACGCCCATTCAGGAGCGGACGATCCCGCGCATGCTGGCGGGCGGCGATCTGATCGGACAGGCGCAGACCGGCACCGGCAAAACGGCCGCGTTCGCGCTGCCGATCCTCGAAAAGATCGACCCGAAGAAGAAGGTCACGCAGGCCCTCGTGCTCACACCGACACGCGAGCTGGCGATGCAGGTGGCCGAGGCCATTCACTCGTATTCGTTGAAAGTCGGAGCGGTCAGTGTGTTGCCGGTGTACGGCGGCGCCCCGATCGTCCCGCAGCTCAAACGCCTCGAGCGTGGCGCGCATGTGGTCGTCGGCACGCCCGGCCGTTTGATCGACCATCTCGATCGCGGCAGCCTCGACCTCTCCAACGTCCGCGTGATCGTGCTCGACGAAGCGGACGAGATGCTGAAGATGGGCTTCGTCGAAGAGGTCGAAAAGCTCCTCGCCGCGGCGCCCGCGGAGCGCCAGATCGCGCTCTTTTCCGCCACGATGCCGGAGGAAGTGCTTCGCATCGCGAAGCGCCACCAGCGCAATCCGGAGCGGATCGAGATCGAGCACAAGACCATCAATGCACCGGCCATCGAGCAGCGGTTCCTCAATGTGTCGGAGGGGCAGAAGCTCGACGTCCTCACCCAGATCCTCGAGCTCGAACCGGCCGAAGCGGTGCTGATTTTCCGCCGCACGAAAAACGGCTCCGCGGAACTGGCGGAGAAGCTCGAAGGACGCGGATTCTCGGCGGTCGCGATGCACGGCGACATGAGCCAGCCGCTGCGCGAAAGCGTCATCCGCAGATTGCGCGCCGGGCAGGTCGAGATCGTCGTTGCGACCGACGTCGCCGCCCGCGGGCTCGACGTCGAGCAGATCGAGCACGTCATCAACTACGACGTGCCGTACGACGTCGAAGCGTACGTCCACCGCATCGGCCGCACCGGCCGCGCGGGCCGCAGCGGCGTGGCGACGATGTTCATCACCCCGCGCGAGCGCCGCATGATGCGGGAGATCGAGCGCTACACCGGCACGCAGATCAAGCCGATGAAGATGCCGACGCGCGCCGATCTGGCCGCGAAACGGATCACCGTTTTCAAGGATTCGATCCGCAAGACCATCGCCGAAGGAGATCTCGACATGTACGTCGAGCTCGTCGAGCAACTGGTCGAAGAAGGTCCGTTCGACATGGCCGACGTCGCCGCCGCAGCGGCGCGCATCGCGAATGGTTCGCGCGCCCTGGTGAAAGCGAAGGAACAGGAGTCCGCGCCCGAAGCGACCGCCGCACCGCGTGAATACCGCGATCGCGAAGATCGTCCGGAGCGAAGCGAACGTCCGGACCGCACTCCGAACCCGGACGACAAGACCGTGCGCCTCGTGATGACGGTCGGCCGCAACGACGGCATCCGTCCCGCCGACGTCGTCGGCTCGATCGCCAACGAAGCGGACATTCCCGGCCGCGACATCGGTCCGATCGACATTCAGGACGACATGACATTCGTCGGCATCCCCGAGCGCTTCGTCGAGATCGTGCTGGAAAAAGTAGGCAAAAAGAAGTTCCGCGGCCGCGCCGTCAACATGCGCGTCGCCCGCGCCGACGAAGGCAGCGGCGAGCGCAGGCCGCCGCGCCGCGATGCAGGTGGACCGCCGCCGCGACGCGACTTCAACGGACCGCCGCGACGCGACTTCAATGGCCCTCCGCGCCGCGATGCGGGTGGACCGCCGCCGCGCCGCGAGTTCAACGGACCGCCCACCTCGCGTCCGTTCAATCGCGACCGCAATGACGCCGGTGCGCGTCCGCGCTTCAATCGCGACGCAGGCGGACCGCCGCGCCGCGATGCAGGCGGCCCGCCCGCACGCCCCTTCAACCGCGACCGCGACGACGCCGGTGCCCGTCCACGCTTCAATCGCGACGCAGGCGGCCCTCCCCCGCGCCGCGACGCAGGAGGCCCCCCGAGACGCGACGACGCCCCCCGCCGCGGCCCAAGCCCCTTCTACAGCGGCTTCAAAGCAAAAAAACGCCCGCCGCGGTGACACGAGTCGTTCGGTGGGAGATGAAAA
>DASVUA010000250.1:0-2449 GCA_036387295.1 Thermoanaerobaculia bacterium
AGCCCGCCGCTCCACTGAAGTACGGTGCGTTTTACGCCGGTCGCTCCGAAGAATCAGCGCCTGAACATACAGCGTCGCATTTCGCGAACTCTTCGTCTGGTGGAGCGGCCCGCCGCTCCACTAGCTACGGCGTTTTACACGGAACGGCGTTCATCCTGCCGCTCCACCAGCCCGACGGTTTCTCCACGCACCGTAGAGCCTTCGCACCGCGTTGCTAGAATCGCTTTCACGTGGCGAAAAAAGCGATTGTCTTTTCCTGCACTGAATGTGGCGCGCAGGCGTCGAAGTGGCTGGGGCGCTGCCCCGACTGCAACGCCTGGAACTCGTATGCGCAGGAAGAGGCTCCGCAGACTGGAGCAGGTCCGGCTACGGCGATGAGCGGGTCGGCGCCGATGCCGATCAACGCCGTCGACTTTGATTCGGCGCCGCGGACGTCCACGCAGATCGCGGCGCTCGATCGTGTGCTCGGCGGCGGGCTGGTGAGCGGCGCCGTCACGCTGGTCGGAGGCGAGCCGGGCATCGGCAAGTCGACGCTCCTGCTGCAGGTCGCTGAACAACTCGCGCGCGGCGGGCCCGTGCTGTACGTGTCGGGCGAAGAATCGCCGCGGCAGATCGCGATGCGCGCGCGGCGGCTCGGCACGACCAGCGAGAACATCCGCCTCTACACCGAGACCTCGGTCGAGCGCGTCCTCGCAGAAGTCGAGAAGATGCGGCCGGTGGCCGTGATCATCGACTCGATCCAGACCGTCCACACCTCGGCCAATCAATCGATGCCGGGCTCGGTCGGACAGGTGCGCGACTCGGCCGGCGTCCTGATGTCGGCGGCAAAACGTCTCTCCATCCCGGTCTTCCTCATCGGCCACATCACCAAAGAGGGGACCATCGCCGGCCCCAAAACGCTCGAGCACATCGTCGATACCGTCCTCTACTTCGAAGGGGAGAAGTTTCAGAACTACCGAGTGGTGCGCGCCTACAAGAATCGCTTCGGACCCGCGAACGAGGTTGCGATCTTCGAGATGCACGAGCATGGGCTGGACGAGGTTGCGAATCCATCCGCCGCGCTGATCTCGCAGCGCAGCCAGTCGCCCGGCTCGGCCATTCTTGCCGCCGTCGAAGGAACGCGGCCGTTGCTGATCGAAGTGCAGGCGCTCGTCTCGCCGACGCACTTTCCGTCGCCGCGGCGCATGGCCATGGGCATCGACTCGAATCGCGTCTCGCTGCTCCTCGCGGTACTCGAGCGGAAAGGGGCGGGGACGTTCGTGCAGCACGACATCTACGTCAACGTCGCGGGCGGCCTGGAGATCGACGAGCCGGCGCTCGACCTCGGTGTCATCGCGGCGGTGCTTTCCTCGCAGCGCAACACCGTGATCGGCCACGATCTCGCGCTTTTCGGCGAAGTCGGTCTGCTCGGCGAGATCCGCAGCGTGTCGCAGCCCGACCTGCGCGCGCGCGAAGCCGCGGCACTCGGATTCCGCCGCGTGATCGTGCCGCAATCGAACGCGGCGGAGATCCGCGCCGACATCGAAGTCGTTCCCGTGAGGCGCATCGAAGACATCGCGGCCGTCCTCTTTGCGCCGCGCGGCTGAGACCGGCGAAGGTCTCAATAAGCTTTACAAGCTCGTCCAGCGCCTCTACACTCGGCCGCGCAGTACGTCCCCGGTTCAATCAATCGAGAAAAGGTCGCGGCATGACATCGCTTTGCGTGCGTAATGGGTGGGTCGGCAGGCTGATGGCGCTGTCCGGCATTCTTCTCTCTTTCACAGCCTGCTCGACGACGACCACCGTTGTCGCGACTCCTCCTCCCGCCGCCGCAGCGCAATCGGAAGACGACGATTTCAGCCAGTTGATCGCGCAGTTGAACGCCGATCTCAGCCGCAACACCTCGCGAGCCAGCACACACAAGAAACCGCTCGCTGCGACCGCCGATACGAAAAAAGCGCGCGACAACTCCTTTGCAGCTCGTGCAAACGCGCTCTTCTCGCCGCTGAACGGCGCCACGCTGCACATGCCGGTGGTCGGCATCACTCCCAGCCATCTCTACAACAGCTGGGGCGACGCCCGCGACGGCGGCCGCCGCAAACACAAAGGCATCGACATTTTCGCCCCCAAAGGGACGCCTGTCGTCGCGGTCGCGAACGGCATCATCAGCTACATCGGCGACCAGCCGAAAGGCGGTCTGTGCCTCTGGCTCACCACTGACGAAGGTGCGTCGTTCTATTACGCGCATCTCGATCGCTGGGCGCCCGGTCTGTTCGAAGGGATGGAAGTCCACAGCGGCGATCTCCTCGGCTACGTCGGCAATACCGGCAACGCGAAGACGACGCCTCCCCACCTTCACTTCGGTGTCAACGACAACGACGAGATGGTGAACCCCTACCCGATCCTCACCCGCGCCTCGGTCGTTCAGCGCGCGCGTGTGGCGGTCGAAGCGGGCAGCGCGCTCGGCACT
>DASVUA010000251.1:0-5449 GCA_036387295.1 Thermoanaerobaculia bacterium
CGCGCACGCTTCTCGGCGTGAGCGGTTTGCAGGAAGGCGAGCTGCGCCAGATCGCCGCCTCGATCCGCAGGCTCGATGCGCCGGTCACCGAAGCGGAGCGCGCCGTCGCGGCGGCGGTGCTGATCGACGGCGCGGGCGTGCGCGGGTTGACGGAGCTCTTCGGCCGCGCGCGCCGCGAAGGCAATTCACTGATGGACGTGCTGCGCGCGTCGCTGGCCGACGTCGAGGTGCCTGAATGGCTGCCGCCCGGCGCGGCGCAGTGGCTGCACGCGCGGCGTGAGGCACGACGCGAGGTTTGCCGGAAGCTGCTCGAAGAGCTCGCGCTCGAAGACGTTCCGGCCCACGAATGAGTGTGATTCCGGACGCCGTTGCCCGGAATCACACTCGCACCGCATTACGACAGCAATTCGGCGAGCGCGTCGAAGCGCTCGGTCCAGAACGTCTTCATCTCCGCGGCGCGCGCTTTCTCCGGCAGCTTCGCGTGCTGCACCGCGACGACGCTTTTCGTCTCCCCTTTCGCGGTGAAGCCGACCTGCACGTCGGTGCCGTCGCTCCAGGTGATGCGCATCGAGCGCTCTGCGATCGAGGTGCGGATCGTGAGCTTCACGCCCGGCAACCACTTCGCCCGTTTTCTCGCATTCGCGAATGCTTCGTACAACGTGGCGAGCGGCACGGGGAACGTGCGGCTTTTGCTCATCTCCCACGTGCCGGTGCGGCGCTGGCCGACTTCGCGCAGGCCGCGAATGCGTTCGTAGCCGACGGTCACCGACTGGCTCCACCAGCTCGAGACGCCGAGCGACTGCACATGCGCCGCGACGTCGCGATGCGGCTTTTCGCGGCCGCCGAATGCATCGAGCAGCTCCACCCACTCGGGCCAGGTGCGGCCGGTGTTTTTGTGCAGCGCCTCGTCGGCGACGCGCGAGAGCGCCGCGTAATCGGGCCGCGGTTCAGGCGCGGGAGGCGCCGTTTCTTTCTTTTTGATGGTCTGGACGCGGGCGGCGGTGTACGACTCGCCGGTCTTCTGCATGCGCGCACGGACGATGCGCTTGAGGTCTTTCTCTTTCGGCATCACGAGCTCCTTCGTTCACGCCGCGACACCATCCCCCGGCAACAGCGCCTTGGCAGACGAAGGACCGTCATACCGACCCGGAGGTATGCCCTCCTTTGCCTCACGAGGATCTTCGCCGGGGGAAGATCGAAGAGGTTTGGCGCGAGTCGCCGCCGCCGCGCAATGTACATCCGGCGCGGCGGCTACGGCAACTCCGAATCGGTCCAGACGTCGCCGATGGCCGAGGCGGCGGCGACGAGCGTGTCGGCCACCGCGGTGCGCGCCTCGACGATCGTGTCGAACGCGAGCGGCTCGGCGTCGGCGACCAGCGCTCGAATGCCGCGCACGAAATCCTGCAACGTCGCGACGGCGTCGTCGCCTTCGCTGAAGAACGTGCGTGGCATCGACGTGAGGACCTCCTGCACTTCGTCCGCATGCTTCGCCGCGATTGCCGCGACCTCGCGCCAGTGCGGCACGAGCACATCGGGATCGGCTTCGGGGATCTCACGCAACGTGGCGAGATGATCGAGCGCATCGCGCCACAACGCCACGGCAGGCACGAAACGGCGCGCGACCGGCGCGACGTTCGACGGCCATTCGTCGAGCGCCAGCATGTCCCACGTCGCATCGTCGATCGTCCGCTGCACGAACTTCCAGGCGTGATCGTTGAGGTTCTCGTCGGGGCGCGGCAACGTGGCGATGTCGAGCGACCAATGCTTCCGCTCGAGCGATTTGCCGCGCACGAGCGGCACGAGATGCACGCGCTCCCACACCAGATCGAGCACATAGCGGTCGAACGCATGCTGCTCCGCCGGCGGCCGCAGCACGTCGATGACGTGCGCCAGCGCTTCGGCGAATGCGTTCACGACGTTCGGCACGCGCTCGACGTCGATCGTCAGCCACAGTCCTTCGTGCTCCGCGTGAATCTCGACCTTGGCGAGCGTGAGATCGCGGAAGCGGCGGCGCAGCGCGCGGCGGCGCTCGTCGAGCCGCGCATCGATCGCTGCTTTCGATTCCTTGATCGCGTTCGCGATCTTGCGGCGCGGATAAAACGCAAAGTCCCACCAGACGGCCCACAGTTCCCACAGCCGCTCACGCTCTTCTTCATCGAGCGACGCGGCGGCCGCGGGGAACCGCGCGCGATACTCCCGCTGCAGCGTTTTCAGCGCTTTCACCGCCTGCGCAAGCCGCTGCGTCGGCACTTCGCGCGTGATGTTCTCCTCGGCCAGCCATTTTTCGACCTTCTCACGCCCTTCCGGCGTGCCGCGTCCGACCTGCGGATTCGCGACGAAGAAGCGCCACGAGTGCGCGAGAAACTCGTGCACCGCCGCCGCATACGCGTTGAGCGCCCGCTCGTACGGACCATGCACGTCCGGCGTGTCGGCGTTCTTCGGCAGTTTCGGGAGCGTGCGCAAGGCGGCCGAGATCGCATCCCACTCCGCCGCGTCGACTCCCGCTTCGAAAATCGTGAACGGCTTGTCGCGCCGGAACCAGGTCGTGAGCGCGCCCGTGATGCGGGCGAAGAGCGTGGTCATGCGTGCGCGCAGCGCCGCCACGTGCGCCGCGTACTCGTCCCACGTAAGCTCGGGGCGGGCGAACATGAGGTGCACCCAGTAAAGCCACGGCGACGGAAACTCCTCGGCTGCCATCGCCGCGGAGACATTGCCGTAAACGTGTGCGCCGAACATGCGCCGCTCGGGATAGAGGCGCCGGACGCCGTCGAGCCGCCGGATCGTTTCGCGGCGCAGATCGATGTCGATTTCGAGCGGCGCAATCCAGTGCGCGGTCACCGTTTCGCCATCGTCGACGATCGACGGCGTGAGCGTCTCGCGCCGGAAGCTGGCGACGTCGGGCTCGCGCGTGTCGAGGTTCCACCGCTTCGACCAGAACGCGATCTCCGCCACCGCGCGCCAGTGCGGCTCGCGCCAATCCTGCGTCTGCGCCGCGAGCCACGCACGCGACTGCGCGAACGCCTCGGGCGGACGGCGTTTCGCGAGCTCGGGAAACAGCTCTTCGACGTTCACCAGCCCCAGTCCCGCCGGGTCGAGCACGGCCCACGCGAGCTCGGGCGCGCGCGTGGCGTCGAGCACGTCGGCGATCAGATCTGCATGCTCTTCGCGATACCGCTCCACGTCGCGATCGAGCATCGCCCGGAGCATCGCGGCCGCTTCGCTCCACGTCTGCGGCTCTCCCGCGTCGGTCGCTTCGCGCAGCTCCGTCTCGACGTTTTCCCACAGCAGCGTCGCACCGCTATCGACGGCGCGGCGCCATTCACGTTCGTCGATCACGACCCGCAGCCGCACGTGCGGAATCGTTCGAAGATCTTCGACACGCGCGATCCATTCGTCGTCGCCTGGCGTGACATCGATGCGCAACGTGCTCGGAACACCCACTCTCGCGAGCACGCGTGCGGCCTCGACGTCGTTCTTCTCCGCGACCGATGCGATGACGCTCACCCGCTCGCGCACGTCGGCCGCGCTGACGCGCCGCCGTTCGCGTCCGAGCCACGCGCTGAGCCGCGCGAAGCCCTCGCCTTCCTCGACCTGCACTTCTTCCGCGACGAACACGTCGCGCAACGCGTCGATCTGCTTGCGTGAAAAGTCGGCGCGCTCGAGCGTCGCGCGCGCCTCGCCGTCCAGCCCGCCGGCAGCGGCGGGAATCGCGTGGAACAGGCGTGGAACGGCGTCGAAGCTGATAAAGCGCTGAACCGCGCGCGGATGTTCTTTCAGGCGATGACGCGCACGCGCGAGAAAACCGGGCGCGTCGACGTAGACGAATTCGATCAGCGCGCCGCTGCGATCGAATACCTCGAGGTCTTCAGAAACTCGGAACGAATGGTCGGGCTCCGCGAGCATGCGCGAGAGCGTGTAGAGGTGCAGCGCACGAGACATGCGCGGAGGATATCGCGCTACACCGGCAGCAACTCGGGCCGCTTTGCGCGGCGGCCGTCACCCGACGAGATGCCGCGCATGTGCCGCCAGATCCACGGGAGCAGATGCCGCCGCGTCCACGCGATCTCGGCGTTCACGAGGTCGGCAAACGTCGGCCGCGGACGGTCGGGCAGCGGATCCATCCACGTGCGATCGGTGCCCGGCAGATCGAGGTGATACGCGAGCGCGTCGGCGATGCGGGCGTGACCGATCGAATTGGCGTGCAGCCGGTCGTCCGACCAGAGCCGCGGATCGGACGCCACCGGATACGACGCGAGGTCGCACAGAATCGCGCCGCTCGCCGCGCATGAATCGCGAATGGCGTCGTTCAGCTCCACGATGCGAGTGCCGAGAATGCGCGCGAGCGGCATCACCGGCGTGAGATCGGGGAGCGTGAACGTCAGCACTGTTGCGCCCTGCTCGACCAGCGCACGCTGCATCGCCTCGAGATCTTCCGCGAACGGTTTCGCATCGAAACGGCGACCCAGCACGTCGTTCGTCCCCGCGACCACGGTCGCGAGGTCGGGCTTCATCGCCAGTGCAGGCGCGAGTTGTTCTTCTCGGATGTGCCGCGTGGTGCGGCCGCGGATGGCGAGGTTCGCGTACAGCAGACTCCCCTGCTGTTTTGCGATGCGCTCGGCGAGCCGGTTCGCCCAGCCGCGATAGCCGCCGCGGCCGTCCGGATCGTCGAGCCCTTCGCTCGTGCTGTCGCCGATGGCGACATAGCGTTCGAATCGCATGGATCGTCCCGCCCGGGTCACATCATCAGTTTGTCGGGATAACACCACGCCCAGTCTTCGTGCGGCTGATACGAGCGGATCACCGGATGGCTGGAGGCCTGGTAGTGCTTCGTGGCGTGCTTGTTTTTCGACGAATCGCAGCAGCCGACGCGGCCGCACTTCATGCAGATGCGCAGATGCACCCACGTGTCGCCGAGCTGGATGCATTCCTCGCAGCCGGTGGCGGCGGAGGTGACGTCGGCCGGCACGCTCGCGGCGTGATTGCAGGCCTGTTGCTGTTTGGGAGTGAGATGAAGCGTACGCACGGTCGACGTTTCCTCCTGGCGCGGCTCGTCGCGCCCGTCCGGACGCAGCAGACGTGCCGCGGCCGCAAATGCCTGCGCGCTCGCACGCGCGGTCAATCGGTCGCCGGCGGCGAGCACGAACTCGTCCGGCGGCGGCGCGGTCTGCACTCCGTTGCGCTCGACCGCGACGACGCGCACGCCTGCCTTTGCCGCGAGCTCGCCGATCGTCACCTCGTGTGCGGCGGTGTCGCGGCGCACGGTGAACGTACGCGTGTCGAAGCATTCGTCATTGAGATCGTCGCAGATGACGAGCGGCACGTCGGGAATCGTGCCGCGCAGCGCGGCGTATCCGCCGGCGCGTACGGTCGCGACGTGATCGTCGATCTCGCCGAGGCTCACCTGGTATTCGCTCAGCACGCGCGTGAAGAGCTGCACGCCCACCTCGAG
>DASVUA010000252.1:0-5243 GCA_036387295.1 Thermoanaerobaculia bacterium
AGCCCGCCGCTCCACCGATACTGGCTTGAATCGCGTACTTGCCCGAACGACATCTCGTTGCGCTCGAGCGTCACGGCCGGCGCAACGCTCCACCGCGCACCGGATGCATCGGCGCGCTGCCGTGCAGGCGCATCCGCATGCGCTTGAATTGCGCGCGTTGCTCGGGGGTCAGTACGCGCTCGATCTCTTCGTTGGTGCGGTCGATCTCGGCGCGTACTTGGGGGCGCGCGGCTCCCCAGATCGCGTCGATGCGGGCGTGGCGGCGTTTGATGATTGCCGCGACCTGCGCGCGTTGCGCGTCGGTCAGGTCGAGCCGGCGATCGAGACGATTCACCATCGCGTTCGGGAAGCGCTCCGCGCCGTGGCCGCCGTGCAGGATGGCCATATGCGATCCGAAAATGCCGACGCCGACGCCGGCGACGAACGTCAACGCCAGCACCGCCACCGCGATGGCGATGGTCTTACTCCGCGACACGGTACGTGTCTCCTTCGACACTCACTTCGATCGTCGATTCGCCGAACGACATGTCGTTGCGGTCGAGCGTGACGACCCCGATTCCTGCAGCGATCACAAGCGCGATCGCGGTCGCAGCGAGCGGCCGGAACCACGCGGCCAGCAGCTCGACGACGCTCGGCCTCGGCGCGATCCGCTCGTGAATGCGCGCCCGAATCCGCGCGAGTGTCTGCTCGTCGGCCTGGTAGCGTAACGGACGCGCGTCGCCGCGCAGCCGTTCGAAGAACTTATCGTCGTCGTCAGTCATAAAGGTCCGCCAGCGTCTCTTTCAGTTTCTTCCGCGCGAGCGACAGATGCGAGCGTACCGTACCGTCGGCGAGCCCGGTGATCGCCGCGATCTCCGCATGATCGAGCTCTTCGATGAGATGCAGGCGCGCGACGACGCGTTGCATTTCGGGCAGCGCGCTCAATGCAGAATCGATGCGCCGCGCGATGTCGCTGCTCATCGCCGGCAGCTCCGCGTCGTCGCGCCGTGCGGCGGGAGCGGAATCGGCGAGCTCTTCGTGCCGGAACTTCGTCGTGTGCTTCAGGACGTCGAGCGCTGCGTTCGTGACGATGCGGCCGACCCACGGCCCGAACGGTTCGCCGGCGCGAAAGCGATCGATGTTCCGGTACGCCTTCACGAACGCCTCCTGCGCGAGATCCTCGGCGTCGTGCGCGTTGCGCACGACGCCGTATGCGATCGACACGACCCGCCCGAGGTGCTTGCGCACGAGATAGTCGTACGCGGCGGCGTCTCCTGCCTGCACGCGCGCGATTGCGCGCGCCTCGAGTGGATCGTCATCGGCCACACGTCATTTCCTGTCGCGGCGATCTGCTCTCGCTTCGGCGCGTTTCGCGACGAGCTCCGCGAGCTCCGTGCGTTGCGCCGGCGTCAGCACGTTCAGCGCTCGCGACGCCGCACGCAGCATGTTCGTCTTCATCGCGCGCTCTGTAGCGCTCTGCTGATCGAGCAGCGCCTGCGCGCCGGCGATGTCGTTCGGATTCGCGATCAGCATGCGCGCCACCGAATGCAGTCCCCCGTGCATCTGCTCGCGATACTGCGCGTTCTGCTCGCGCGTTTCCTTGAAGATCGCGTGGATCTGCGTTTTCTGTGCGTCGCTGAGATCGAGCTCGCCGGCGATCTGATGCAGATGGCCGAGCATGAATCCGGCGCCGAAGTCACCATGTCCGCCGCCGCGTGCGTGATGGCGGCCAGGACCGGCGTAAAGCGCCGCGGCGGCGGCGACGAGGACGAGTGCGACGATTGCGAGACGTTTCTTCATTTGCGTTTCTCCTTGTATGCAGTACGAGCGAGAGACGCGAGCGTTGAACGGATCGTTTACTTTGCGCTGAAACGATCTAGGTGCGCTTGCCTGCCGCGCAATCGGCGATCAGCTTTTCGAGACGCCGCACGCGCGTCTCTTCCTGCTTCGCGTTCATCACCTGGAACGTGACCGTCCTGCGGTACGACGGCGTCTGCGCCTGGAAGAACGCCCACGCCTTTTCGTTCGCGCGGAACTTCTTTTCGAGCTCCGGCGAGAGTTCGGCGGGAGTGTCGCGCTCGAACGCGTATCGCTGCGTTTCCGACGTATCGCGGGCATCGAATGCAGCTTGTCCCGGCGGGGCGATGAGGCCGAGTTTCTGCAGCTCGGCAAAGCGCTTCGTGTTCACGGCGCTCCAGTAGCTCTTCTTCTTGCGCGGCGTGAAGCGGTGCATGTAGCTGACGTCGTCGATCTTCTTCACCACGCCGTCGATCCAGCCGAAACAGAGCGACTCGTCGACCGCCTCTTTGTACGTCAGGCCGCCGCGTCCCGAATCCTTTTTGTAGAAGCCGACGAAGAGCTCCGTCACCCGGCTGTGGTTCTGCTCGAGCCATTCGCGGAACGCCTGCTGCGACGCGAAGAACTGCACCTTCATCGCGACGCCTTGCGGGGAAAGGGAACGCAGTACGGATCGTCCGCGGAGCACTCGGCGTATTCGAACTGAATGGTCGTGTGCGCGATGCGGAAATCGCGTGCGAGCATCGCGTTGATCTCGTCGAGCAGCCGCGCGGTCGTCTTCACCGGCACGTCACCCACCATGAGATGCGCGGAAAGTGCGGGGCTCGACGGGCCCAGCGCCCAGATGTGCAGATGGTGCACGCCGTGGATGCCGTCGATCTCGGCGAGACAGTCGGTCACCGCGTGTGGATCGATGCCGGACGGAGTTCCTTCGAGCAGCAGATTCATCGACTCGCGCAGCACGCCGTAACTGCTCCAGAGAATCAGGAGGCCGATGAGGATCGACACCAGCGCGTCCCACTTCGTCGAGCCGGTCAGGTGAATGAGGATCGCGGCGACGATGATGCCGGCCGACGAGACGGCGTCGCCGACCATGTGCACGAACGCGCCGCGGATGTTGACGTCGTGCTGGCTTTCGCGATGAATCGAGATCGCGGTGGCGGCGTTCACGAAGAGCGCGATCGCGGCCATGATCAGCATCGCGGTCGTGTGCACGTTCCGCGGCTCCTGCAGCCGCTCCCACGATTCGCGGAAGATGAAGAGGGTGAACGCGACCAGGAGGCCCGCGTTGATGAACGCGGCCAGAATGCCGGCGCGCTGATAGCCGAACGTCTTTTCGTGCGTCGGCTCGCGTTGTTCGAGCCGCACCGCGACGAGCGCGATGATGAGCGCGGCCGCGTCGGTGAGGTTGTGCAGCGCGTCGCCGATGAGGGCGAGCGAACCGGCGTACATGCCGATCGCGATCTCCGCGATCACGACCAGCACGTTCGCCGCAGTGGCGATCGTCAGCTTGCGCGAGACAGAAGCGTGGTGATGGTGATGGTGGTGATGACTGTGCGCCATCGCCGCATCACCGAGTCGATTTTTCGACCTTCTTCGACTTTGCCGCCACCTGTTCGGCCATCGTGCCGCGCTGCGCCTTCAGTTTCGCGAAAAGCTCCGCGTCGCCGATCGCGATGATCTGTGCCGCCAGCACGCCGGCATTGCGCGCGCCGCCAATCGCGACCGTCGCCACCGGGATGCCGGGAGGCATCTGCACGATCGCGTAGAGCGCGTCGAGCCCCTGCAACGCACCGCTCGCGAGCGGCACGCCGATCACCGGTCTCGTGGTGAGCGACGCCACGACGCCCGGCAGATGGGCGGCCATGCCGGCGCCGGCGATGAAGACCGCGCAACCGTTCGCTTCCGCTTCCGTGATGATCTGTTTCGCTCGGTCGGGGCTGCGATGCGCGGATGCGACCGCAAAGTCGTACGGAATCCCTGCTTCGTCGAGTGCGGCCGCGGCCTGACCCATGACTTCGGCGTCGGAGTCGCTGCCCATGATGATCTGTACCCAAGGTTTGTTCATGTCGTTGCCGCCCGCGCTTCCAGTGCGCGATATCCAATGTCGCGCCGGTATCGCGCGCCTTCAAATCGTACTTTGGGCGCGGCGTCGTACGCTTTCGCCAGCGCCTCGGAAAGAGTTGCCGCGCGCGCGCAAACACTCACCACGCGGCCTGCCTGATTCACGAGCTTCCCGCCGCGCTTCACGACGCCGGCGTGAAAGACGACCACCGACTCGTCGTCGACAGGATCGAAGTCGACTTCCTGCCCCTTCACGAATTCGTCGGGATAGCCGTCCACCGCGATGACGACGCACGCCGCCGCCTCTTTTTTCCAGTTCAACTTCGTCGTTTCGCCGAGATTGCCGCGCGCGACCTTCAGGCAGACGTCGGCGAGATCGTCTTCCATCCGCAGCATCTGCACCTGCGTTTCGGGATCGCCGAAACGACAGTTGTATTCGAGCACTTTCGGACCGTTCGGCGTCAGCATGAGTCCCGCGAAGAGGACGCCCGTGTACGGCCGGCCCTCGGACGCCATGCCCTGGATCGTCGGAATGGCGATCGTCCGCATGATCTCCGCCGCCGTTTCGCCGCTCAGCACCACGGCCGGCGAGTGCGCGCCCATGCCGCCGGTGTTCGGGCCTGTGTCGCCGTCGAACGCTTTCTTGTAATCCTTCGCGGGCGCGAGCGGGAGCGCCTTCTTCCCGTCCGTGATGACCATGAACGAGACTTCCTCGCCGGTCAGGAACTCTTCGACGAGCAGACGCGCGGAGGCGGTGCCGAACTTTTTCTCGTCGAACACCATGCGGAAGTATTCGTCCGCTTCCGGTTTCGATTCGACGATCACGACGCCTTTGCCGGCGGCGAGGCCGTCGACCTTGAGCACACAGGGGAAGCCGATCTCTTTCAGCGCGCTCTTCGCTTCATCGATGGAGTTGCAGGCAATGGCATTCGCGGTGGGGATGCCGTACTTGCGCATGAACTCTTTCGAGAAGACTTTCGAGCCTTCGAGCTCCGCGGCGAGGCGGGTCGGGCCGAAGATGGCGAGGCCGCGTTTCTGAAACTCGTCGACGATGCCGAGGGTGAGGGGAAGCTCGGGGCCAACGATGGTGAGGTCGATCCGCAGCTTCTCGGCGAAATCGGCCAGCTCGACGATGTCGGCGACGCCGATCGGCACCACATCCGCGACGGCGGAGATTCCGGCATTGCCTGGCGCCGCGTAGAGCTCGTGCACCAGCGGCGATTGTTTGAGCTTCCAGCAGAGCGCGTGCTCGCGCGCACCCTGACCGACGACCAGAACTCGCATTCGGGCGGATTGTAGCAGTCTGTCATCCGGTGGCGCGGCGCAGGGCCCGTGAGCATCAGTTTGGAGTGCGGCGGCAGGGCCGGCGCACTCCACATCAACGACGCTCGTCTCTGGTGGAG
>DASVUA010000253.1:0-5055 GCA_036387295.1 Thermoanaerobaculia bacterium
CTCACGAGAACCGCTGTTCAGTTTGGAGTGCGGCGAAATGCGCGGTTCATTTCACCCGGTATCCCAGCTTGCGCAGTTCCTCGGAGACTCGGGTTGCGTGGTCGCCCTGGATTTCGATTTCGGTGTCTTTTGCGGTGCCGCCGGAGCCGCATTTTTTCTTCAGCGTCTGGGCGACCGCGGCCAGCGCTTCGGGGGTGTGCGTGAATCCGGTGGCAACGGTGACGGTCTTGCCGGCGCGGCGCTTTTTGTCGATGGCTACGCGGATCGTCTGCTTCGACGGGTCGGCGTCGGTTGCGACGTCCAGCTTGCCGGAGTCGCGAAGTTGTTTTGCTTTTTCGGGATCGCTCGTCCAGACGAGCTTCGTGTTCGCCATTCGATTACTCTACCGCGCGCAATGGACGATCCACGCTTCTACCGCGGCTGGCGGAGGCCCGGACCCGTGCCGCCGGGCGGCGTGGAGCCGGAGCAGGACGAGACGCTCGATTTCATCTGCGGGCATTACCGCATCTTTCAATACGCGAAAGGGCATCGCTATTCGACCGACGACGTCGTGACGGCGTGGTACGGCACGACGCACGCCCCTCGCGTAGCGCGCGCCGCCGACCTCGGCTCGGGCATCGGCTCGGTCGCACTGATCTCCGCCTGGCGACTTCCCGGCGCGACGTTCTGCACCGTCGAAGCGCAGGACGTCTCGATTCGTCTCGCCCGAAAAACCATGCAGTACAACGGACTCGAATCGCGCTTCACGCTCTATCACGGCGACCTGCGCGACGAGTCGATCCTCGCGCAGGAAGCGCCGTTCGATCTCGTCACCGGCTCGCCGCCTTATTTCCCGCCGGGCACGGCGACCGAGGCGGAACACAAGCAGGCCATTCCGGCGCGCATCGAAGCGCGCGGGTCCATTGTGGATTACGCAAAAGCAGCGGCGCGCATCCTTGCGCCCGGCGGCCTCTTCGCGTTCGTCTTTCCGACATTACAGACAGAGCGCGCATTGCAGGCGGTAAACGACGCGAACCTGAAACTCATCCGCCGGCGCGACGTCGCATTCAAAGAAGGCGAAACGCCGCTCATTACGCTGTTCGCGGCGTCGCGCAAGGAAGACGTGCCGCCGACGTTCGAAACGTTCGTCGAGCCGGTGCTCACGATTCGTACGCGCGACGGCGGCGTCGATCCGGAATACTCGGCCATTCGTTTGAGCTTCGGCTTTCCGCCAGGAAATGTGAAATGAACGTATTGACGATTCCGGGATTGTGGAACTCCGGCCCACAGCATTGGCAAACGCATTGGGAAGCGAAACATGGCTTTACGCGCGTCATGCAGCGCGATTTCGATCGTCCCTCGCGCGCGGAATGGGTGCAGACGCTCGACGAGGCGATCCGAGCGGAAGCCGAGCCGCCTGTCCTAGCGGCGCACAGTCTCGGCTGCACGCTGGTCGCACAATGGGCAGCCGATCGCGGCGGCAAGGGAGTGGCGGGGGCGTTTCTCGTCGCGCCGAGCGACGTCGAAGCGCCCGGCTATCCGGCGGAAGGACGCGATTTTGCCGCGATGCCGCTGGTGCGGCTCCCCTTCCCCTCCATCGTCATCGCCAGCACGAATGACGAATACGTGAGCGTCGAGCGGGCCACGCAATTCGCCGACGCCTGGGGCTCGGGGCTGATCATGATCGGCGACGCCGGGCACATCAACGGCGCCTCCGGCCACGGCCCGTGGGCGGAAGGCGAAACGATGCTGATGAACTTCCTGACGCGGGTGCGCGCAAAGCCGGCTTGATGAACGTGCGGCGACGTTCGCCGCCGCACGTTCGAGCGATCAGGCGAGCAGTGTTTTGGCCAGCGCGGCGGCCTGTTCGCGAATCTCCGGAATCGCGGTCGACTCCCAGAGCGCCGGACGGCGCAACGGTCCGAGGGTGAAGAGACCGTCCACAGGTTGACCATCGGCGCCGATGAAGCGGCCGTCGGCACTCGTCTCCACGCCCAGGCGAAGAGGATCGGGAACCAGCCATCCGGCGCGGCGCAATTGCACGACGAGAGGAAGGTCGAGCTTCGCGTAATCGGAGGCGGGGCCGGTGCAGTTGATGACGCGCGCGACGTCGAGCGTTCGCTGCTCGTCGGTGCCGCGTGGCTGCCACGTGACGGTGAGCGCCTCGCCATTCGACAGCATCGACAGCACGCGCCCCGCCAGCACGTCCATCCGCACCTCGCCCAGCACTTCGGGCGCGGCGCGATGGCGGTGCACGTCCCACAACGTCCGGAGGTGCCGGAGGAATGACGCGCGTTGCGCGAGCGACCAGCTCTGCCAGACGGTCGCGGTATGCGGCCGGAGGCTGTCGATCGCAGCGCGCCAGTCGGGCTGTTCCCGAACCCACCTGAGCGCCTGCGCGGGCGTCGTGAACGGCACGGACGCGAGCGGACGCGGAGTCGCAGGAGCGTGCGGCTGCGGCAGGCGGCCGTGGCGCGAGAGCGCGTAAATCGGTCCAGTATGGCCTTCGTGGCGGATCGCCACCGCCACGTCCAGAGCGGTGAGGCCGCTGCCGATCAACAGCACCGGCGCATCGGCCGCGAGACCGATCGCGGCGCCGGGCGCCCAAGGATCGCGGACGTACTCGATCGGCACATCGCCTTCCAGCCGCAGAGGGTCGGACGGCGGAAGGTTTCCGAGTGCGAGCACGATCGAGCGTGCGGCGATGGTCCGGTCGTCGTGCAGATGGATGATCCAGTCCTCCCCGCTGCGCGTGAGGCCGATCGCCGTCCCGCCGACGCGCGTGACGCGGTCGTACGTATCGCGGTCGGCGAGCAGCGAAGCGAGATAGTCGCCGTAGAGCGCGCGCGGTGCGAATGTCCCCGGCTGCGCGCTCGCGATGCGTCCGCGCAGCCAGCGGAGGAAATGTTCCGGATCGTCCGGCAGCGCGCTCATGCGGGCGGCGGGCACGTTCAGCAGATGTGCGCCGTACGGCGTGCCGTACGCCAGGCCGCGGGCAGCGCGTGCGCCCGCTTCGATCAACGCCCCGCGCGCGCCGGGAGGGGCAAGCCGGGCAAACTGGACGGCGGTGAGCGTGCCGCTCGCCCCCGCACCGATGATGGCAACGTCGAACCGGGTCATGCTTTCCGCACCGCCTTCTTTTTCGCGGCGGCGGTATTGGCGCGCGCAGCTTCGTACTGTTGGATGAAGGCCTCGGGCGGCGTGCTGGCGATCGATCTCGCGATCGCGTCGAGCGCGAGGTCGCCCATCTTCCTGAAGCGCACGCACGATTTGCCCATGTCGAGCTTCTTGCCGGCGCGTGCGAACCCGTCGCGCAGCGCCGCCGCTTGCGCCTCGTTGCCGTACGGCCCGAGGAGATAAAGTGAATACCCGTTCTTCTGCGCCGCCAGCGCAACATACGCGAGCGGCTTGCCGTTGTAGGTGTCGGGATACCGCGCCAGCGGAATCTCATAGGTGAGCATGCCGAGGCTTGCCGACTCGACGTATCCAGCCGGCAGATTCTGTTTGATGACCTCGCGCAGTTCCGCCATGACGGCGCGCCGCTCGTCCGGCAGCGCGTCGAGATACGACTCGGGCGTGTTCTCGGAAACCTTGACCATGAAACTAGTTTAACGGGCGGACGTAAAATCGCCCGCGGCAATAGATTTTGGGAGGCAATGGATGAAGAAAGTGTTGTCAATGGCGACGCTGTGCGTGCTCATCAGCACGACCGCGTTTGCACAGGACCTCGCGTCATTCGAGAAACGGACGCAGGTCCGCAAGCTCGACAACGGGCTGACCGTCATTTTGCTCGAGCGGCACGATGCGCCGGTGTTCTCGTACGCAACGGTCGTGAACGCCGGATCGGCGCAGGAAGTACCGGGGATCACCGGCCTCGCGCACATGTTCGAGCACATGGCCTTCAAAGGCTCCGACCGCGTCGGAACGACGAACTGGGAAGCGGAGCGTGCGGCACTCGCGAAGGTCGAAGAGGCCTACGCAGCGTACGACCGCGCACGCCGCGCCGAAACAGGCCGCGATGAAGCGCGCGTCAAGCAGCTCGAGCAGGCGTGGAAAGACGCCATGGCCGCGGCCGACAAACACGTCACGAACGACGAGTTCTCGCAGGTCATCGATCGCGCCGGCGGCGTCGGGATGAACGCGTTCACCGCGTCCGACATGACCGCCTACTTCTTCTCGATGCCGTCGAACCGGTTCGAGCTGTGGGCGTACATGGAATCCGAGCGCTTCCGCCAGCCGGTGTTCCGACAGTTCTACAAAGAGCGCGATGTCGTGAATGAAGAGCGGCGGATGCGGGTCGAGAGCAGCCCGTTCGGCCGTCTCATCGAAGAGTTCCTCGCCACCGCGTTCACCGCGCACCCGTATGGATTCAGCGGCATCGGCTGGCCCTCGGACCTCGCCACGATTTCCGCAACCGACGCCGCGGCGTTCGCCAAAAAGTACTACGTCCCGTCGAACATGGTCGTCGCCATCGTGGGCGACGTGAATGGCGCCGAAGCATGGCCCATCATCGAGAAATACTTCGGACGCTTGCCGAAAGCGCCGGCGCCCGAGGCGTTGCGGACGATCGAGCCGCCCCAGCTCGCCGAGCGCGCCGTCACGCTGCGTGAAACCTCGCAGCCGCTGTACATGGAGGGGTATCACCGCCCCGCCGCCACGCATCCTGACGACGACACGTACGACGTCATCGCGATGCTGATGTCGAACGGCCGCACCTCGCGGCTCTACCAGTCGCTGGTGCGCGACCAGAAGATCGCCGCGGTCGCCGCCGGCTTCAACGGCTTCCCCGGTGAAAAGTATCCGAACCTCTTCACGTTCTACGGCGTCACGACGCCCGGCCACACGCCGGACGAGCTGGCCGCCGGCATCCGCGCGGAAATCGAGCGGCTGAAGACCGAAGACGTTCCGGCCGCCGAGCTGCAGTCGGTCAAAACGCGCGTCAAAGCGGGCGTCCTGCGCCAGCTCGCGAGCAACGACGGCCTCGCCCTGCAGCTCGCCATCTATCACACGCTCTACGGCGACTGGCGCCAGATCTTCCGCGAAGTGGAAGGCATCGACAAAGTCACCGCTGCGGAC